>NZ_JBITDK010000018.1:0-117695 GCF_044454165.1 Streptomyces sp. NPDC051567
TCGCGGCGGGCTGGCGCCGGCCCGGCCGCGCCGGGGGGGGGGGGGGCCCACCCCCCCCCCCCCCCCGCGGTGCCGTCCCGGTGAGCCTCCGCCAATCTGAAGTTGCAGGTCAAAGGGCTGGTGTGATCGGTCCTCGGGGTGCTCGTGCTGGTCGTGGGCGGGAGGCAGTGGGGAAGATCATCCGTCAGCGGTTGACTTTGAGGTTCGTCAGGACGAGGAGGGCGCGCAGGAGTTGGGTGGCGCGGGCGGGATCGGTACGGAGTTTGGTGAGGATCCGCCAGTTCTTGAGGTGGGCGAAGCCGTGCTCGACCGGTGCCTGTCCGACGGCGAGGACCCGATTGGCGGTCTTCTGGCCCGGGGTGAGCTTGTGGGTACGGCTGGCGTGGAAACCGGTGACGATCACTGGGTCGTGGACGTTGTTGTCCAGGCCGCGGAAGCCGAGGTCAGCCAGCGCTCCGAGGCCGGCGTTGCGCAGGCGGTCCATGATGTGGTCGTGGCGGGCGGCGGTGTTGTCGTGGGTGCGGCCGGGCCGGGCGGCGGATATCCAGATCAGGCGCCCGTTCTCATCGGTCAGGGCGAGGAAGTGCAGGCCGTGGCTGCGGTGCTTGCCGGAGTAGTTGCGCCGGTCGGCCTTGCCGGTGCGGCGCCGGGTGCGGATGAGGGTGCCGTCGATCAGGACCAGCTCCCCGCCCTGCTTGGCGACCTTCTTCAGGGCGCGGTCCAGGCGCGGCGCCTGGGCGGCGAGCAGTCCGATCAGCTCGTCACGCCAGCGGCGGACGGTGGACTCGGACACGCTGTTGCCGCCGGCCATGTCGGCCAGGCGCTGGTCGTGCCGCAGCACGGCCAGAACGATCACCGCGATCTTTCCCGGCGGCATGATCCGCCACCGGGACCGGATCTCCTTCAGATGGCGCCTGAGGAGGCTGGCGAGGTAGCTGACGGTGCGCGTGGACAGTGGCAGACGGCACTGGTACACAAGCGGACAGGTGTCCTCGGCGCGCTCTTTGGTGTTCGTCGCATAATTCCAACGGCCGCCGGGGGCACCGTGGTTACGCCCGTGCCGCACTTAGTCCGAGCGAGGGTGCCCCTGGTCACAGGCGTGTGGTGAACCGGCCGTCGGGGAGTTTTCGCAACCAGCCGCGATCAACGAGTCGGACCAGCTTCCCGCGCAGCGGCTCCAGTTTGGCCCGGATGCTGACGTCGATGCCCAGGGTGTCGCCGACCTGCCGGGCCTTGACCGGCCCGGCGGCCTGCCGCACGACGGCGAGGATGCGCTGATAGTCCGACGGGAGCATGGTCTCCTCCATGTCCGGCGCGCGGTGCGGGATCAGCATCACCGCCTGACCGCCCACCCGCCCTGGCGCCGGGGCAGCCAAGGCGCGCTCGTCGGCGAGCTCCTTGCTCACCCGCCCAAGAACCCGTTCGGCCACGGCGAGCTCGTCCCGCTCTGCCCGCACCTCCGCCAACTCCTTGGCCAGCCGTTCTTCGAGGTCATCCAGTTCCGTGCGCCGCGCGGTGATCCGTTCCAGCAGCTCGGGATCCAGCATGCAAAGGATCGTAGAAGGCCGCCCGGCCCTGGCGAGCAGGAACCGGCGAACCGCTGACTGGCCTATGGCCGAGCGCGAGCTCAATCGGACAGCGCGATCGGGGACCATATGCCGAACCACTGCTCGGCGCCATATGCCTCAAACCGCTCCGCCTCGATGAACCCCAGCTTTGCCGCGAGGCGCATCGAGGAGACGTTGGCGGTCTGGGTGGCGAGTACCACTCGTTCGCCGGGAAAGGTGCCAGCGAACCAGTCGAGTGCCGCTGTGCACGCTTCGGCGGCGTATCCACGTCCCCACACCTGCGGTAGGAACAGGTAGCCGAGCTCGGCCTTTCCGGCGGCCTGGGGAAGATGCCCTGTCTCTCTGTAGAGCGTGATCTGGCCGATCATCGCTCCATCGAGATCGACTATGAAACGGCCGGAGCGCCGACTGGGTGTCCCTGGCATCGCGCGCTCGATCTCGTCACGCGGTTGAGGGCCACCGAGGTAGGTGCTCACCTCTGGCGAGGCCAGCAGTTCGATGACCGCCTCACGGTCCCGGGCCCCGGGCTCACGGAGCACGAGCCTCTCGGTCCTGATCGGGGCAGGCGGCCAGGCGACGGGTCCGGGATCGGTCATGCCACCAGCTAATCAACAGGCTCGGTAGCGATCAAGACTCGCGCACCGATCAACCCACCGGCCCGGACTCCACTCCCATCAACGGTGCCGGCCGGGCCCTATAAGCCACGCCTGCCGGGAAGGAATGCTCCCCCCCCCATCTCGCGGACGCAGTCAGACGGACGATCTTCCCCGCAGACTTCCGCCCGCGACCAGCGCGAGTACCCCGAGCACCGATCACACCAGCCATTTGACCTGCTACTTCAAGTTGGCGGAGGCTCACTACCGTGAGAACAACGGCTTCCGCCTCCCGGGCGAGATGTCCCCCGCCAGTGCGAACGACGCGCAGAAGGAAGCCGATCGCATCGAGCCTGTCCTCAAGCGACCCTGGGAAGCCAGGACGTGGGATCCGAAGAGCGTGCGCACGGCGCTTCTCAAGCTCGGGTACGAGGAGGAACGGACCGGGCCGAAGTGCGAGCGGCTCGGCGGGACGCTCACCGTGCGGGAAAGGGACTCACGCTTTGAGACCGGCCGCTACGTCACGCCCGAGGGCGCCCTGATCGGCCTCCGCGTCCATGACGACGCGTGCGTCACCGCATTCGTGCAGAAGACCAACTACCAGGTGAAGACCAACGGCCTGTTCCCAGGGAACGGCTGCTTCGAACCGCGCTCCGGTCACTGACCGGCCATCAGGAGGACCCGTTGCCGAAGAACCCGTTCGACGTCGTCGGCCGCGACTCGTACAGCGCGACCGCGTCCGCCTTGAACTCCGGCGGGCAGTTCTTCATGACCACGAGATGTCCGTTCTCAGATCCTCAGGATCCAATGTCTCGTGCGTCCAACATCAGGGGTCAAGGCCCCCGAACTGGACACGCATGGAACGGGCCGCGTACACCGCGGCCGGGAGCTCCCCCTTCGAACCGCCCTCGCTCTTCCCTCCCTTGCTGCGACGGATCAGGGCGACCGCCGGCCCCGGCCCGGTCAACGGCACCGCTGCCTGGCACTCGGTCGGCGGCTCCTTCCGGCTGGAGACCACCGACGGTCCGCAGTGCCCCGAACTCATCCGGCTCCTCGGAGACGGGCCCACCGGACTGGGCTGGGAAGTCGATCACAAGACGTGCACGTGCTTGTGCGACCACCCCCACTCCGGCATGGGCTGCAACATCGACTTCCGTGAACCGACCATGGGTCAGTTCGTGTACTACTCCAATGCCAGGTGGGGCCGCACCCTCACTGGCCGTCGCGAAACCGCCGCGAAACCGCCGCGGAGCTGAATCGCCTGGCCTTCGCCTGACACCGCCGTGCCGGGCCCGGCAGCCAGCCTCGGCCCGACTCCGTGTCAGAGCTGCTGCCGCACATTGGCCGCCCGGCGACGTGCAGCGCACCCCAGGCCCGGCCTTGCAGGTAGGGCAGGCGACGTCCGTGGCGTGCCACACAGAGCGTGACCGCGGACGCGGGGGCGGCTCGGTCCGGGGTTTCCGTTCGTTTATGATCAGACGGATCCGTTCATCATGGGGAAGCTGACGCCGGGGCCCGTTGCCGATGCCGTCATCGTTGAGGCAGCCCCCCCGCCTGTCCTCGGCCGACGTCAGGGTTTACACACGCTGCCGGTGGCTGACGGACATCTGTGGCACCTACGGCGATCTCGGCTGGCTGATCGGGGAGATTCCTATGCCGGACGCGGAGACCCGCGAGTCGGTCCGGCGCCTGGTCGAACTCGCGCCGCACGGAAACCGCTTCATCTCGTGTACCACGAGGGGACCCTCGCGCCGAGCGAGCGGTAGTCGCGGGCGACGGTGAGGGTGGCCTTCGTCTCGGGGTGTTCCCTGCCCCGGGCGCTGATCTGCTCCTGGAACAGCCGGTGCACCCGGGAGGCCTCGGGGGCGTCGATCTGGGGCTGGATCTCCTGAATGTGGCTGGAGACGCGGGCGTAGCCGAGGCAGATCACCATCGGCAGGGTGGGCGCCGCGACTTTCTGCGTCGTCGGCCGGGGGTGGCACCTGGTCGGGGCCTGTGGTTCAGGAGAAGTGGCTGTTGAACCAGTCCAGCATTTGGTCGGGTTCCTGGGCGAAGTAGTTGTAGCCGTCGAAGCGGCGGGTGGTGCCCTCGATCCAGAAGAGTTTCTTGTCGCTGGCGCCGATGTTGTCGTAGATGCCCTGGACGTCGGAGGGGCGGGTGGTGGAGTCGTGGTGGACCTGGACCACGAAGGTGGGTGTCCGGACGTCCTTGGCGTAGGCCAGTGGGGAGAGTTCGTCGAGGTCGAAGCTGGTGAGCTTCTTGATCTCCTGTTCGAACATCGCGATGCCGTCGGGGATGTTGTTGGCCTCGACGGCGACTTCGCCGAAGGGCCGCAGGGAGACGGGCTGGAGCGCGATCATGGCGCGGACGCCCTCGAACTCCTCGGGGTGCCTGGACATCGCGACGATGGTGGAGTTCGCTCCCAGGCAGCGGCTGAGGAACCCGATGTGCGTGTTGTCGATGTTCATCCGGGAACGGGCGTAGTGCAGGGAGCCGAGGACGTCCCGGTATTCGAGGAGGCCGATGCCGACGATGCCTCCGTTGGCGGCGTCGCTGCGTCCGTGGTTGCGCAGGTCGTAGGCGAGGACGTTGTACCCGGCGTCGTGGAGGTTCTTGTAGTCGGGCAGGAAGTTGCACTCGAAGTCGGCGAAGAAGCTGAACTCCTTCAGGTGCCCCGGGTAGCCGTAGCGGTTGCAGGGCATGGGGTGGTTGGCGATGACCAGTCTGTCGGAGTCGGCCGGGATGAACCAGCCCTCCAGGGTGGTGCCGTCCTGTGAGGGGAAGTGGACGTCCTCGTAGGCCAGGCCGTACTCGTCGGGGCGGCGCATGATGGGCGTACGGATCGAGAACGCGAGGGTACGGGCGAGGGTGGAGACGAACGCCTCGGGCGTGGGCGTAGGCGTGGTGGTGGTCATGGTCTCAGCTCCAGGGCGAGGGTGTCGGTGGTGGTGCGGACACCGTGCAGCCGGCCTCCGGGGTTCAGGCGGGTGTTTCCGACGTAGGGGTGAGGGTGGCGCGGGCCAGGGTGTGAGCGAAGAGCTGGAAGCCCAGCCAGGCCGGGGTGGCGCTGTCGTCGAGGTCGAGTCGGGGGACGTCGAGGGCGTGGACGACGAAGAAGTAGCGGTGCGGGCCGTGGCCGGGCGGCGGCGCCGCCCCCAGGAACCCCCGCCGGCCCGCGTCGTTCGCCAGCGTCCTCGCCCCGTCCGGCAGCCCGGCGCCGCCCTCCTCCCCGGCACCGGCGGGAAGCCCGCTGGCACCGGCGGGGATGCCGTGGACCGCCCAGTGCCAGAACCCGCTCGCGGTCGGAGCATCAGCGTCGTAGCAGGTCACCGCGTAACTCTCCGTCGCCGGAGGCTGCCCGTCCCAGGCCAGGTGCGGGGAACGGTCCTGCCCCGGCCCGCCGAAGATCCCGCTGTGCTGCGCGACACCCAGGGCCTGGCCGTCGGCGATGTCGTCACTGCGCAGCCGGAAGGCCGGCACCGGGGGCAGAAAACTGTAGGGGTCGGGTGACTGGGGCATCGCTCGTTCTCCAAAATGTCAGGGGCACGGGGGACAGTGGCTCGCCGATGTCACGCGGGGCGCCCACGTTCAGGATGCGCTCCGTCCGCACGATCCGCAGGTCAGGATCGCCAGGGGAACGCCGGCCGTGGCCCCCTGCCGGTGTGTGGGAAGAACAGGAGTCTTCGGTCCGGGCGGGTACACCCGCCGTCGGCCAGTCTGACCGACTCGGCGCCAGGTGTGCGGGGGCAGGTTTCTTCCCCCGCACCCGGGTGAGGGGGAAGAAACCTGCCCTGGTACCGGTGCGAGGAGCATGCGAGCGTGGACGACGCGGGATGAAGCCGGCTGCGCCTTGCCGGAACTCTTCCGCCGGCTGGGGCGGAGTCCGGTGAGCTGGACAGCACCACAAGGCCCTGCCTGCTCAGAGCCTCCGCGACGACTATTCACCCTATGTAACGGCCTAGTGCCGAGGAGAACCATGAAGACTGTGACTTTCAAGAACAAGGACCTGGATGTCGCCGCCGACATCTACCTCCCCGACGGCTTCGACCCGACGCGGAAGTACCCGGCGATCGTCAGCGCCCACCCGATCGGCAGCTGCAAGGAACAGACCTCCGGCAACGTCTACGGCACCAAGCTCGCCGAAGCCGGTTACGTCGTCCTCGCCTTCGACGCCACCCACCAGGGCGCCAGTGGCGGCGAACCCCGCTGGATCGAGGACCCCGGCCTGCGCGTGGAGGACTTCCGCTGCGCCGCCGACTACCTCGTCACCCTCGACTACGTCGACGAGGACCGCATCGGCGTCCTCGGCATCTGCGGCGGAGGCGGCTACGCCGTGAACGCCGCGATGACCGAGCGCCGCTTCAAGGCCGTCGGCACGGTCACCGGAGTCAACTTCGGCCGCTTGATGCGCGAAGGCGCCCTCAGCTCCGACACCGGCTCCGACGCGGCCATCGTGGCCCTGGACGCCGTCGCGAAGCAGCGCACGGCCGAGGCCCGGGGCGCCGAGCCGCGCGTGGACGTCGCTCTGCCGGACTCGCCGGAGAAGGCCGCCGAACTCGGCATCACCGCTCTCGATGTCCTGGAGGCCACCGAGTACTACCGCACCGGTCGCGGACAGCAGCCGAACGGTGTGAACAAGTCCCTGTTCTCCCACATGGGACCGGCCCTCGGCTGGGACGCCTTCCACCTGGCGGAGAGGCTCCTCACCCAGCCGCTCCAGATCGTCGTCGGCGGCATCCCGGGCGAATTCGGTGCCTACCGGGACGGCTTCGATCTCCTCAACCGGGCCCGCTCGGAACACAAGGACATCCTCGTCGTGCCCGGCCAGTCCCACTACGACCTGTACTGGAAGCCCGAAGCCACCGAACAGGCCCTCAACACGCTGATCCCCTTCTACAACAAGCACCTCTGACAGCCGGCCCCACACGGGGTCCACCCCTTCCTGGCCGCCTCCGGGCCTCCCGGGTCTGGCTTTGTAGGTGAGTAGTGTGCATATGACCTACGTAGCCATCAGCTCCGCGACGTCGGCACCGCGGCTGCGGACAGCAATCAGGGCGCGCTGGGACAGACCGTAGTCGAGCGCGGCCCCGCAGGCCGGGTGAGTGTCTCGCATGCGAGACGGATCGGTGCCGGCGGTGACCGCGGCCTGGACGACACCCAGGGCGCGGGCGACGTCGAGCAGCTGGTACGCCCGCGCGCGGCTGATGCCGGTAACGAGCATCAGGGCCACAACACCCCGGCCGCGCACGGCTCCCACCGGGCCCCCGGACCCTGGTCTGCTGGGCAGGGGTTGACGACGCTCGGTGGTCCGGTGAACGCGGGCGTGTCACCCGAGGGGGCTCAGCAGAGTGTGCCGAGACGGACGAAGGGCTCCGCCGGGGCGGCGCAGGCGGGCGCGGTCATGGTGGCGGAAGCGGGGAGCCCGGCCTTGGTCTGCCGTGTCTGTTCCTCCGGCCAGGTGTTGGTGCGGTAGGGGCCTGGCCCGTACGGCGAACCGTACGGGCCAGGCAGATCGACTGGGCGGGTGGCTCCCGGTGGGCGGGTCAGAAGCCGCAGTACTTGTTGCTGCCGCCGTCCTTCAGCAGGTCGTCGCGTATCCACCCGGTGGTCTTGTCCACGGTGACGTTGGTGACGAAGGTCCAGGACTTGCCGTCGTTCCCCCATGTGTAGCAGTGGTAGTCCAGCGTGTGGCTCGGATAAGCCATGCCGTTGCTGGCACAGCCGGTGCTGGAGCCCGTGCGCTGGTTGGCGCTGGTCTTGACGGTCTTCTCCCAGGCGCGGCCGTCCCGGTCCGGTCCCCACTTCCCGCAGGGCGCGCTGGCGAACAGCGCGGACGCCAGGTCGACGGCGACGACGGCCAGCCGTGGGCCGTCCGACCGGCGGAAGGAGCCCGTGTCGGTGGAGAGCCGGACGAGGAAGTCCGCCAGCAGTGCGCCGATCCCCTCCCGCGCGGAGAGCCGGTATCCGCTCAGTTGGGAGACCGCGTCCGCGGGCAGGGGCAACAGAGCCCTGGGAACGTCGAACCCGATGCCCTCATGGGGGCCGCCCGCTCTCACGTCCACGGTCCGCGAGCTGTCGATGACGCAGAAACTGAACGGGTCGTACACGGCTTCACGGTCGTCCCTGGTGACGTTCAGCGTCCCCAGCGTGGGCAGGGAGACGTTGACACGCTCGGGGTCCGACTGCCTGACCAGCTTCGGCGTCCGCAGGAATCGCACCGGCTGGAACCGGCACGGCCACACCGTCACCCCGCCGAACTCCAGCAGCCGCTGCGACACCCGGAAATCATCCCGGTACTCACTGTCCAACTCCACCGGCGAGGATGCCCGCTGTACCAGCTCACGCCAGCACTCGAACCGGTCCGCCGCGGGCACGTCCTCACTTCTGAAAACAGTCTCGATCACGCGTTCCTCCGGTGCAGAAGACCCACAACACCCGCCGCGCCCGTCGGGCGTGGCGGCACAGGACGGCCGCGGCCCCCAGTACCTCGGACATGAAGCCGCGCGGCCCCGGCCCCAGCTTTCTGAGTGAAGGCCCACCTGGAGCATGCGAGCGCGGACACTCAACTCCCTTGACGCGCTGGTACCCAAGACGTGTGGCAGCGATACCTGTCGGGGAGGTACGCCACAGCGGACCACGGCGGGCCGAGAGGAACGTCGGCCCAGGTGACCGGATATCGCTGAACGGATCGTCACGGCCTGGGACTGGTACGCGGGTGACCGTGCAACCGGCCGCGGCCAGAGCGCGGCCGACACCCTCGAACGCGCCGACGACCGGAGCCGGGCGGTCGACACGGTCATTTCTGTACGGCGGGTATCGTGCCGCCGGCACGCTCCGGGCACGTGCTGTCGTCATGGTCCCGGATGTCGAAGCGCGGGACCGGGTCGGACCGCCCGTCCGAGGGGGCCCAGCACTTGGGGGTATGCCGAGCCGGGCGCGGGGCACGCTACCCCGAGCCCGACCGGTTCGACCTCGGCCGGACGGACAAGGCCCACCTCTCGCTCGGCCACGGGCTCCACTACTGCCTCGGTGCGCCGCTGGCCCGCACACAGATCTCCGTCGCCTCGGCACGCTCCTGCGCCGCGTGCCCTCGCTCCGGCTCGCGTGCCCGGTGGAGGAGGTCCCGTGGACCACGACCTTCAGGTTCCATGCCGTCCGGGAGCTGCCGGTCGCGGTATGAGCGGATGCCGCGGATGCGTACGTGTACCTGGGCGCTGAGCGCCGTCGTCGGCCGCTTCGGTGTCCAGGGGGCGAAGAGCGTCCCCTCAGTCGAGGACCGCGGTGGCTTCGGCCTCGACCAGGCAGCCGGGTGCGGCCAGTGCCGCGACGCCCAGCAGTGTGCCCGGCGCGACCGGGGTGATCCCCAGCTTCGCCGCTGTCCGGGAAGCCCCTTCCAGGAACAGGGGCGTCTTGTCGCCGACTGATGGTCCGCCATGGGCGACCACGACGCCGCCAGCTTCCGCGCGAAGATCGGAAGGCTGGCCGACGAGCTCCCCGAGGGACACCCGGTCGAGTGTGCTTCGGGCGTGCGTGCGCGAACGACTCGACCGGCGAGGGCGGGGCCCGCCGTGCCGCTCTACCGGAAGGCGTTGGAGGGTGGGCTGACCGGCGAGCGCAGGCGGCGGGCGGTGATCCGGGTGCGAGCACGCTGCGTACGCTCGGGCATGCCGAGACGAGCGTCGAACTGCTCACCGCGGAGCGGGACAACGGCTCCGACCACCTTGACGACGCGGTCACCGCCTTCCTGGCCCTGGCACTGATCGACGTCGGCCGCGAGCGGGAAGCGGCGTGCCGGTCGCGGTAGCGGAGACCACACATGTCCTGCCCTCGGCCGGACAACGCCGCCCCGGACCCATCAGAGATCCAGAACCTCTCATCACTGACGAATTGAAGGTGTCGTTCTCCGGGAAGGGCTTGCCCATGAGGGCTGACCTGGGGGAAGGGGCAGTCGCCGGTTTGGGAGGTTCACACTTCCCCCGGTCGCACCTGCGGTCCCCCGCTGAAAGCAACTGTCCAGGCAACGGTTCAGCCGCCCTCCGGTGGTACGACCCTTCCCGCGACGGCGCGGGAAGCGCTGCGGCGGGTGTGTGGGTGATTGCGGTCAGCGGCGGGTGGTGGCCAGGATGACGAGGAACTGGCCGCCGCCCGCCTCGATGCCGGCGGTCACCGGCAGTCCCGGTACCAGCCGGGAGAACCGGTCCACCAGCCAGTCCGCCGCCTCCTGGGCGTCCTTCCTGGTCGGACAACGCCCCACGATCTCGCGGCCCCCCTTGCGCTCCAGCCTGTCGGCAACGGCGACCAGCGGCGCGGGCTCGACCACGTACAGACGCTCCGGCCAGGCGATGACCACCTTGACCGCCCCCTTACGGGTATTGCACCCACGGTGCGCGAGCCGCTCGGTGACCCTGGCCTTCCGGTCGGCGGTCCGGCTGTCCACGCTGGGCCCCCGCGGGTCGTTCACCGACTCGTCGGGGTCGACCGGTTCGTCGCACACCCAGCAGCGCCAGCCATCACGCTCAGCCACATCATCAAGAAGACTCATCCAAACAAACTAGCCTGCCCGGCCGCCACCCGCGCACCAGGGCCCCCGCAACGTCTCAACACCGGCCAACAGCGCTGCGACACCTCGCCGACCAGCGCAGCGTGCAAGGACACAGGCGTGGCGCGGGCCGGGCGGGCTCCCACGGTGGCCGTGGTGCGGGCGATCGCCGTGGTGCAGTTCCAGTTCTGCGCGCTGCGGCAGCCGTGGGCAAGCCCCCGTTCGAGGGTGGCTTGCCCACCTGGCCTCAGGAGGCTTGCCCGGGGCGGAACCGGGAGAGCCAGGTCCCGAGCGACGGCACGAACACCGTCGTGCCCGTCGGCGGCCTCCAGGGCCTCGCCCTGCCCGGCCTCATCCCCCACCCACGCCCGCATCGCGGTCGGTTTCCCGTCGGGCGTCCCCGTCGCCGGCCTCGGCGCCGCCGACAGAACCGCCTGAGCGGCCCGAGCCTCTGACACCGTGCCTACCCGCCGGCGGACAACGCCCGCACCGCGCGTTCCACCGTGGCTTCGCGCCCTTCGGGGGTCCGGGCTTGGAGCAGGGGCAGAAGGACCAGGTACTTCGCGGTCCTGTCGAGCGCCGCGAAAGCCTTCGCGGCCCGGGTGTCCGCCGCCAGCGCGGCCACCAGTTCGCCGGGCACCGCGGCCGTCGACTGCGGCGCGTATGCGGCGGCCCACCGTCCGTCCGCCTGTGCCTTGCGTACCTCGGCCAAGCCCGGCTCACGCATCCGGCCCGCGGCCGCCAGCACGGCGACCTTGGCGACATTGACCTGCGACCACACGCTCCTGGGGCGCCGCGGCACATACTTCTGCAGGTAGTACGAAGCGTCGAGCGCCCGGCGCTGACCCGATATCCAGCCCCAGCACAGCCCCACGTCGACCCACCCGGCCTCCGACGATGACGGCGGCACCACGGTCGGCGGGCAGTGTGGCCGGTGGGCTGTTCTACGGTGCGCGCTCCTACGGAGGGACCACCTACCACCGGTGCCTGAGGCTGCTGGTCGTACTGGCGGTCCTGCTGGCCACCCTGCCGACGGCGGGGCTCGTCCTCCGCGCCGGGCTGCCCGCCGTCTGGGCGCTGGTGCTCCTGGGCGTCCTGCTCGTGCTCAGCGGTCTGCCGATCGCCCCGGCCGGGGGCTCGGACCGGGCGAAGCTGCTCAGGGGCTGCGTCCCGCGGCGCCAGATCGCCTACGTCAAGGCCGGCCGGGCGGAACACGTGCAAGGGCTGGAGCAGCTCGCCCGGCACCTCGGGGCCGTCCTGGTGCGGACGGGCCGGGAGGCGCCGACCGTCCCTGAGCCAGCGGGACGGGCCCACGGTCGGAGTGGCCCGGCAGGGACAGGTGACGGTGGGTCGGTGCTCAGGGCTTCGACGGCAGCGGGATCGTCAGGTCGTAGCCGCTCTCGTCGGCGCCGGACATGAAGACCAGCCGGACCGTCAGCGACCGTGAGCCGGCCGCGGCGGCCGGCTGGGCGGAGAGACTTCCCTCGGTCCGGCTGCCGTCCGGGCTGATCCCCCGGGCACCGCCGAAGTCGGTGTACCGGTTACCGAGGTCGTCCACCGCCTCCAGCCACATGTACACCGGCTGGGCGAGCGGGGTCCGGTCGTCCGGCAGCGGCGGCGTGATCGAGTAGCGGACGGTGAACGACTCCTGCGACTGTTCCAGCGTGCGGACCTCGAATTCATGACGGCCGCCCAGGACGGCGATCCGCTGCCCGGGATTCCCGTGCCTGCTCATCCGGTTCCTCTCCCTGGTGGGTGTCAGCCGCTGCCGGGGGCCGGGACCTGGCAGGTGAGGTAACGGTCGGCGGCGGTGTCGGGCCTGGAACCCTTCAGGTACCAGTAGAAGGTGAGCTTGTTCCCGGTCTGAATGGTGCCACTGCCACCACCGATGAACTGGTAGCTCTTGAGGCTTCCGTGGAAGTTGTACCAGTTGGGCTCGGTGTGCGGGCCGTACGGCGGATTGATCGCCCGGTTGTTGACGTAGGCGTAGGGCATGGTGACGGTGACCGTCGGCCCGAGCGCGGTCTTGGCGGCGTTGGAGAGTTTGAAGCTCCATGCCAGCGTGCCGCCCGAGGCGCGCTGGAACTGGACGGTGGAAACCGCGTGTGTCCAGGTGCCGGTACACAGGGTGTCGCCCGGTGTCCGGAGGTGGATCTCCGCGGCCCGGGCGGCGGCGGCAGCCGCAGTGTCCGGATCGGTGTCCTGCCCGGCGGTGACGGTGTGGAACCCCCCGCCGTTCGCCTCGTACGGCACCGGCACCGGCGCCGCACCGGCCGGGGCTGTGCCCGCCGCTGTCAGGGCACCGGCGGTGGCCGTGCTCACGAGCAGGGCGGCGAGCTTGGAAATCATACGAGTGTTCACTGAACTCCCTTTGAAGTGAAGGCAGTTACTGGATCTTCACTCTGGCATTCGGCAGTCAGACGCCACAAGGGGATCAGATATCAGAAACACGTATGAAACGCGTCCGGCGCGCGTTCCTCGTGAGGGCCACCCGTGGGAGTTGTCCCGCCGATGGCCCAAGATCCACGCGGTCGGATGGCGGGGACGTCCGGGGTGCCGGAGCCTGTCGCCGGTGGCCGGGGTTCCTGGCCGGCCACCGAGCCCTCTGACAGAAGGAGTCCCCCTTGCGTGTCCTGTACGCGCGACTGCTGCCGGTCCTGGCCGTGTTCGCGGCCGTGGCGGGCCTGGTCGCCCTGGGTTCCGGACAGCCCTCCTCCGCCGCCTCCTCCGCCGCCTCCTCCGTGTCGTACGGCGCCCGGGTCCACGCGGCGACCGCCACCCCTCCCGTACCGACCCCCCAGGCGCCGGCGCCCGGGAAGCCGTCGCCTCCCCCCGTGCCCTCGAAGAACCCCGTGCCCGTGCCGCCCCCGAGCGCGGACCCCTGCCAGTCGGTCAACGGCATCCCGGCGAGCGGCGCCTGTTCCGGCGTGGCACAGAACCAGGCGGCCAACGACAAGTGCCAGGTGGAGAGCTTCCACAACTGCGCCCGGCCGATCACCGGCCAGGCGCAGGAGACCTGGCAGCAGAACCAGGACGCCCACGCCCAGGCGCGGCAGGAGTTCCACGCCGTCCAGCGGGACCAGTCCGCCGCGAGCGGCACAGCGGAGCTGTGCCGCTCCTCCGCCGGGATGCGGGACCGGCTGTCCGACTCGAACGTGATCGTTCCCCCCTCCCAGTGGTGGGCCTGCTGACCGGTCCGCCGGGCCCGGCACCCCGTACCGCCGGGCCCTCCCCCACCACAGCCCCCACAGCCCCCACAGTTCCGGTGCCGCACAGCCCCAGTGCCGCACAGCTCCCCAGTACTCCACAGCCCCAGTGCTCCCGTGCTCCCGTGCTCCAGACAAGGAGATGTCCGTGTCACGACGCCTCGCGCGCCGCTGCATGACCGTCCTGCTCGGTGGCTCCCTCGTGCTCGCCGCCCCGCCCGTCCCGGCCGCCGCGGCCGAGGCGGTCGCCGCGCCCATCGAGAACCCCGACGTCGCCGTGCCCGAGGTGACGACCGCGACACCCGCGACGAAGGCTCCCGACCGGTGGACGGGGGTGCAGGTCCAGCACTTCCCCAAGGCACTCGCGGGCCACCCCGACGGGCTCCAGGCCGTCTCCCTGAACTCTGCGGGACCGGGCACCCTGACGACCCGGCTGTGGCGGGTCCAGAAGGGCTCGAAGGTCACCGTGACCTGGGACGACAGCGCCAGCACCCATGCCAGCTGCAAGCAGGACGAGGTCGGCGACGGGCAGCGCTACGAGGTGGTCGCGCCCGGGCCGTCGACCAGCTCTCCCGTGCCCGCGCAGTTCACCACCAAAGGCACCGACAAGGGCAGGGCGGCCTGGCAGTCGGGCCGTTCGTACTCCTTCACGGCCGAGGAGAACAACCCGAAGATCACCTTCGCCTCGAAGCAGCCCGACAAGGCGTCCAAGTGCGGTCCGCTGGTGACCCGCTTCCGTGCCCAGCAGGAGCCCGCGCCCGTACCGTACAAGGACAAGAAGCCCCAGCTGCCGATGCCCGAGGCGTACAAGAACCATGAGGTGGTCCCGCCCAAGGACGTCGTGACGGCGTGCAACTCCGCCGACGCCTGCCGCTTCGAGAAGGACGAACGCTACTCCTTCCAGTACTACGACCGGCCGCGCATGGTGGGCCAGGCGTACATCAACTGCACCCGCAACGCCGTCACCGACGAACGTCCGGTGGAGTGGCAGGAGTACCCCTACGACAACCTCACCCAGTACTTCGTGGCGGTGGAGAAGAAGCCGCTCAATCCGCGGCAGCCGCTCGACGAGAGCCTCAAGGAGGTCGCCGTGCAGATCGGCGGCGGTTTCACCCGGGCCGACGGCAACCCGCTGGAGATGGCCACCACCAACCCCCTGCTGTGGAACCGCAAGGAACAGCGCACACTCACCGTCACCGTCCAGCCCGGCGAGGTCAGCTGGGTCGAGGTGCAGCCGGCCCGGGAGCGGATCACCGGCACCCTGGTGAAGACCCCGGATCTGCGGCTCGACGTCACCGCGGACGCTCCGTCGGGTGCCTTCGGTGACCGCTTCTACCAGCGGACGGGGCCGCTCAGCCAGGTCGAGCTGGCCCGCTGCGCCGACTCCCGCTACAACGCGCGGACCCCGGACGAGACGATCGGTGCTCCGACCCTGCGCGCCGGAACCCCGGTGACCGGGCTGCTCCCGGTGGCCGCGCGCGCCTCGGAGGCCGGGACCCGGGTCCGGCCGGTCACCCCGGTCGAGGAGCCCCCGACCCGCTGAGAAGTCCCCGACCCGCTGACGGGGTCGTGCGCCACGGGCGGTGAAGGGCGGCCGGACCAGGTCCGGCCGCCCTTCGTCCCGTCCGCCGCCGCCGCGGCGGCGGCGGCGGCGGCGGCGGCGGACGGCTCAGCCGACGCGCCGCCAGGTCTTGCGGTCCGGCTCCAGGACGTAGCGGCCGGTGGGCGTGCCCGTCCGGGGCGCGGGGGCGGCCCGGGGGAGACTGCGGCGCTCCTCGTCGGGCTGGGCGGCCTCGGCCCCCTTGGGCCGCAGGGTCTGGCACTTGTCGGGGTTGGTGAAGGTCTGCGCCACCACGGTGCTGGAGTTCACCGTGGAGGGGCCGTCCACGGCCACGTTCCTGACCAGCTTGTCCGTGCCGTCCACCACGAGGTCCCCGACGACGCGGGTCATCGCGTTCAGCGCGCCGAACTGCAGCTCGTCATTGGCCTTGATGGTGAACGTCACCTCGGTCGTCTCGGTGTTGGTCATGCTCCAGGTGTGGTTCCAGGTGCCCTTGAACGCCGCGGTGAAGGCACCTTTCAGCGCGAGATGGATGTTGCTCTTGGCGGCCACGGTGGTACTGCCCGTCTCCGTCATCTGGTCGGTGTTGGTGACCTGGTGTTCGGCGGTGACGCTGGCCTTGGCCGTGCCCTCGACCTTGGTCTCCTGGTTGGGGCCCGTGTCCTTGGGCGCGGTGTGGTTCGTCGTGCCGATCGTGGCGGTGGCTTCCTTGGTCTCGCTGGCCTTGTCGCTCTCCTCGTGCGTCTGCTGCGCCGTGACCGTGGCCGTGCCCGAACCGCTGACCTCGTTGTCGGTCGCCACCTCGCCCTCGATGGTGCCGCTGCCGGAGATCTCCCCACCGATGTTGTCGGTGCTGCTGGACTCCAGCGTCACCGTCCGCTTGACGGTCATCGGTTCATTGGTGCAGTTGATGGCGCCGTTGGCCACGGAGTGCACGGCGCTGGTGTACTCGCGGGAGCGCTTCGGGTCGAGCCGGAACGAGCAGCTGGGGCTCCCGGACCGGCCGCACAGCCGCGTCACCTCCGCCACCGATCCGAGCGCCCGTTTCCCGTCGAACGCCTGAGCCCTGGGCAGGGGACCGGGAGGGCTGCCGCCGTCCCGCACGGTGGCCCCCGCGGGCGGCACGACGGCCAGGGTGAGGGCGGACAGCGCGGGAAGGACCAGCGCCGTACGCCGGACCAGTGCCGTACGGCGGACCGGCTGCCGCCGGGCGGGTCGGGTCGGGGTGGGGTGGAGCGGTGCGGGGTGGACCATGGAAGTCTCCTTGTCGTCGCCCGGACCGGGGCGGCTGTCCTGACGGCACATCACACCGGTCGCGGACAGCTGTCACCGCGGGCCTCGTGCCCGTGGCGGTGTCCCCATCGTCAGTGGCCCTCGTGGGCGTTGCGACCGCTGCTCCCGTCGACTACGCCGATCGGGCCGCGTCGTACGGCACACGGGTGACGGGGCGGGCACGGTGGACGTCGTTCCCCGGATGCCGGGCGGGCCCGTGCCACGCTGGGCCGATCGGTGACGCCCGGCGTCACGCCTTCGGCACAAGGAGACCGGACATGGCCAAGACGAAGACCCGACTGCGGGTCAGGAACACGAACGGACACGTCAAGAACGCGACGGCCAAGATCGTCGCCACTCTTTTCAGCGTTCCCGATAACGAGCCGATCGAAGGCGAGGACATCGAGTTCTACACGGGCGACGGTGACGACTCCCTCGGTACGGCACGGACCAACGACCGTGGTGAGGCGGAGCTCAACGCCGGCAACAACTACCTCCAGCCGCTGAAGTGGGGCCGGGCCCTGGAGGGTGGCCTCAGCGCCGAGTACTTCGGCAGCGCCGAGTTCCAGTCCC
The DNA here is from genome assembly GCF_044454165.1 of Streptomyces sp. NPDC051567. NCBI lineage: Bacteria > Bacillati > Actinomycetota > Actinomycetes > Kitasatosporales > Streptomycetaceae > Streptomyces > Streptomyces sp. NPDC051567. The sequence goes on from NZ_JBITDK010000018.1 coordinate 17,313, forward strand.
ACCCCCGGGTGAAGGCGACGTTGACACCGGGCGCCTGAGCGGCTCCCGATGTCAACGGGCCGGGCCGGCCCCGGCCCGGCCCGCGAGGCGCGCCGCCGACCGGGCCGGGTGGTGTTGACAGTCCCGGGGATCGGCGCCACGGTGAGGGTCCTTCCGCGACCCGAGACCAGAGGTCTCCCCTTGGCCGGTTCGTCAGCACCTCGTCCGGACACCGACCTCGTCGAACGCGTACGCGAGCTCCATCCGCTCGCACGCCGCGCACGCGGAGCAGCAACGGCGAGTGACGGGCGAGGTCGTCGAGGCCCTCACGGGCACCGGAATCCTTCGCATGAACGTCCCTCGCCACTACGGGGATTACCAGACCTCGTTACGGACCCAGGTCGACGCGCTGAGCGAGGTCTCCGCCGCGTGCGGGTCGGCCGGGTACATGGCGATGATCCAGGACTCTCCCTTCGCGACCGGCTGCCAGGACGCCGACTGGCATCTGCTGACCGCGCTGACCGACACCGGGGAAGACCCGCCGGAGATGCTGTGGCTGGCGGTCCCCATGACCGATCTCAAGGTGCTGGACGACTGGAACGTCTCCGGGCTGGCCGGGAGCGGCAGCAACACCGTCGTCGCCCAGCTGGAACCGATTCTTTCGGCCTGGAGGGCAGGGCGGAGGGAAAAGGGCCTGGACATCGGCCGACCGCCCGAGCACGACCTGCGCCGGATCATGGACGCGGTCCTCCATGCCGACCGAACCCGGAATCCCCTGGCGGTACCTGCCGCACCACTTCGCGCCGTGGGAGACGGTGTACGGGTACTTCGCGGCCTGGCCGAGGACGGAGTGTGCGAGCAGCTCAACGGCACGGTAGCGAATACAGGTGGTCGTTGGACCAACCGGTCAAGGGAAGTGCACCGTGAAGCCCCGGGCGTCACCGCCCGGGGCCTCGTACTGCCGGTGCCCGTACAGCGGGTGTGGTGGTGGGGGTGCTATGCGTTCCCGGAGACCGCCGTAGGAGGGGCTCGGGGTACTTGGCCGGCTTCCCGGGCGGTCCGTCCGTCACAGGGCGGTGACGATGGGAAGGATGGTGGGGATGATGGAGTCAAAAAAGCGGATCAGGTCGTCAACCCAGTTGCTGGTGGTCATGGGGGTACTGCCCTTCTTCAGAGGGATGGCCACGGTCCGGGACTGCGGCGACAGGTGTGCGTGCGATGTACCGGGTGGGGCTGTGCCGCCCCGGCCCTCGGCACGGGTGTGGCCATGAAGTGACCGGCGGCCACGCCATGGGGCCGTACTCCCGGTCACCCAGGAACGACAGGAAGACCTCGGCCGGGGCCCGGCCGTGGTGAACCCGGCCTACCGCATCACGCTCCGCCGTTGCCGAGGAGTAAAGCCAGGAGTTGCTGCGCGATCGCGATGATGTCGTCGACGGTGCCCTGACCGCTCATGGGAGTCAGCCCCTTCTCTGCTGCGGGAATACGGACACAGCACACTCTCCACACCCCCACACGAACGCAGGGCCGACCCCGCCCCAAAATCACCCACACGAGTGAATCAGACGCTGTACTCCTCGGCCGCGATCTGAGCGGGGCCGAGGTCGGCGGCTCGTTGTGCCGTGGTCAGGGCGACGGGGACCCGGTTGATCCTGTTACGGGCGGCGCACGCCTCTTCGCGGCGCGGGTCGCGCACGTCTGGGAGATGCTGACCGGCACGGGCTACGGGCAGGATGAACCCATGCGTATGGGAATCGCGTTGCCTCAGTACGGAAGTCATGCCCGGGCGGCCTCGATCGCCGGGTTCGCCAAGGATGCCGAGTCGGCCGGGTTCGACTCGCTCTGGGTCGGGGACCGCGCCCTGACACCGGTCACTCCGAGTGACGTCTATCCGGGGTACACACCGGAGAATCCGTACCCGCCGGAGTTCAAGACCTTCCTCGACCCCCTGCTGGTGCTGACGATCGCGGCGTCGGCCACCACACGGGTGCGGCTCGGCACCAGTACCCTCAACGCCCCCTGGTACCCGCCCCTGTTGCTGGCGCGCTCGCTGACGTCGCTCGATCTGGCCAGCGGGGGCCGGCTGGACGCCGGGCTCGGTATCGGGTGGATGCGGGACGAGTACTCGGCCGTCAACGCCGACTTCTCGCGGCGCGGCGCACGGCTGGAGGAGATACTCGACATCCTGCATGCCGTGTGGACTGATGAGGTCTTCGGCCATGAGGGGGCGCACTGGACCATCCCCCGCTCCTATGTCGGTCTCCGGCCGGCCCAGGAGGCGGGGCCGCCGGTCTACCTGGGTGGTTTCTCCCGGGCCGCGATGGACCGGATCGGCCGCCGCGCGGACGGCTGGGTCGGGATCGTGATGCCGCCCGAGGCGCTCGCGGGGCTGTGGGACCTGGCCCGCCGCGCGGCCGAGGAGGCGGGCCGTGATCCGGACGCGCTGCGGCGCGAGATCCGCTACAACCCCGGGCCGGGGTCGTCGGTCGACGACATCGCGGCAGTGCTGACCGGGCTACGGGAGTCCGGGGCCGACGGCTGTTTCATCGACCTTCAGCAGTGTGTGCGCGAGCCGGAGCAGGCGTTGGAGTTGGGTACGGCGGTGCTGGGCCGGGTCCGGGCGGGCTGAGACCCGTGCGCCGCCCGACCAGCGGGCGCGGGTGCGGTGCGGGACGGCCGGGGAGTTGAGCCGGATCGGGCCCAGGGTCTCACCGGCCGCCAGACGGTGGGCACGATGCCCCTTGTCCCGAACCCTCGGCCACTCCTCGGGTCGGTGCGCGCGACCGGGCGGTGGTCCCGAGCCGGTGTACGGCGGACCGGTGACCGGAGGCTGACGGGAGGCCTCCGCCGGTCCGCAACCGGACTCCAGGACCGCCCGGGCACCGGCCGGCGGAGGCGGCTTCCAGGCGGCCGGCCGGGGGCGCTGGGCCGTGCGCTCCCGGGCCGGTCCCGGACGGGCGGTGACCGGTGCCGCCTTTGCCGCGCGCAGGAACTCACAGGAACTCATGAGCCACCTCGCGGCGGTCGACGTACGCAAAGGGCCCGCGCTCTTTCGGACCGCGTGGCCGCGCCGGATCATCAACTTTCGTTGACGGCGTGCGACTTTCGGACCGGCCTGCGGGCCCGTACCGGGTGACGGTTGCGGCCCCGGAGCATCCTGTTATCGGGGCAGACCCGCATGGAACGGTCTGGAATTCGGAGCGCAGAGCATCGACGTCCGGCCGATGTGGACGCCTGCCCCAGCCCGTCACCATGGAACACATGAGCAGCGACAACGGAGACAGCGCGAAGAACGCGGGTGGCGGCGCCGGGACCGTGTTCGTGGAGCCGGACTGGACCACCGTGGGAATCCTCGGTTCCGCACGGGGGGCGCGGGAGGAGCCCGGGGACCCCATCGGGACCGAGCATCTGCTGGGTGGCATCACCCACAGCAAGGGGGACGCGGCGCAGGCGCTCGCCCTCGCGGGGGTGACCAAGGCCGCGCTGCTGGCGGTGTTGCGCGACCGGCAGAGGCCCGGCGGTGCCTGGCACACCGCCGAAGCCGCCGGTGCGGCGGGCGCCGAGCCCACGGAGTGCGCCGAGTACGTCGGATCGAAGGCCGTGCTGGGGGAGCACGGCGACAGCGGGGTCCGGTTCACGGGGGCCGCCGCCCGTGCGCTCACGGCCGCGGCGGGGCTGGTCAGGGCAGGGGGAAAGCCGGCGGCCAAGCAGCGGATCACGGCCGAACACCTGCTCCGGGCGCTGCTCGCGGAGGAGAACCGGGCCGGCGAGGCAGTGCGGATCTGCGGTACGGCCCCGGCGGCGGTCCTGGCGCTGCTCGACGGCGGTGAGCCCGTCATGGACGATGGGCTCGATCCCTGTCTCCACCCCACCCGGGACGCGCTCCTCGGCCTCCGCTCCTACCGGTCGCTCGGCTTCCTCCGGCGGTGGATCATCGCCGCTTCGGGGGTCAACTGGGCCGCCGATCCACTGGCCTGGATCAGGATGGAGCTCCAGGAGCAGCTCATGAGGCTCGGCGACCGCGAGGCGGGAACCGAGCACATCCTGCTGGCGGTGCTCGCCACCCATGAAGTCGCCGCCCGTTACCCGCACATGGCGGACGAGGAAACACCCCGGCCCTCCTACCGGTACGCGGGTGGGGAACGGCTTCAGGAACTCGGCATCGGATACGCGGCGGCCCGCAACGCCCTCGCGGGCAACCCCGATCTGGGCTCAGATCCCCGGCCGGCCGGGAAATATCTTCAGGATGTGCTGACCGGCAGTGGAACCGGACCCCTGGTGGAATCCCTCTTGGTGGGCGAGACGCGAGCACAGCGCCTGGTCGAAGCACTGGTCGCGTCCACCGGGAGTCGGCCCCCGTCCGGGCCTGCTCCCCGACCGGAACTCCGGCCCGAACGCCGACCGACGGACTGACCAGCCGTCCGGCGGGCGGGTACCCGGTCGCCCGAGGGACGTCCCAGCGTCGTGACGTCTCCCCGAGCACCGGAACCGGAGCCGGGTGTACGGGCCGGGAGTTACCCCTCCGGGTCCCGGACCCGGCGTCCGAGAGCTTTCCCGTACCGACGTCGTTCGACCTTCGCGTACGTACCGCACCGACGCGGCCCCGCCGGGCGCGCGGTCGTGGTGCCGTGTCGCGTTGTACCGATGTACCGATGTACCGGCAGTAGAGGAGTCCCATGTCCCACCGCACCTCAGCACGCTCAGCGCGCCGTGCCACAGCCGCCGTTGTCGTCGCCGCCGCGCTCTTCACGGCGGCGGCACCGGCCGCGGCGACCACCGTCGCCCCGCCACCGCCCGGTGTCAGCCACACGGGCGGCGCCTACGCCCAGATCAGGCCGTTGACCGCGCTCTCCGCCGAACGCCTGGCCACGGCAGATCTGGTCGCCGCCGCCAAGTGGGGGACGAGCAGCCCCATCGACGACCCCGCGCGGGAGCAGATCGTCCTCGACACCGTCCGGCAGCAGGCGCTGGAGGCGGGGGCCGACCCGCAGGCGACGGTACGGATCTTCCGCGACCAGATCGAGGCGAACAAGCTGGTCCAGCACGGGCTGTACAGCCTGTGGACGGCCGACCCGTCCAAGGCGCCGGTCCAGCGGCCCGATCTGGCCGAGGTCCGCAAGGAGATCAACCGCATCAACACCGCGCTGGTGCGGGAGATCGCCGGCTCGGAGAGCGCCCGTTCGGCCGCCCACTGCCGCGGGGTCCTGGCGCTCTCCGCCTTCCAGGTGCGCCAGGAGAAGCGGCTCGACCGGCTGCACACCAAGGCGCTGATCCGCGCGGTGCCGTCAGTCTGCTCGGACCGCGACGACTGACCGGCCGGTCCGGCCGCTCCCGACCGGGCAGGAGCGCCTGTCGGGTTCCGGGGTGAGGAACGCGTCGACGGTTCGGACGAAGAGGGCGGAGTCGTCGAGCCATGGGAAATGGCCGGCCCCCGGTTGGACCACGATCTTCGCGTTCGGGAGCGTGCCGGCGATGGCGGCCACGTGCGGACGCGGGCCGCCGTCCAGTTCGCCGGCCAGGATCAGCGCCGGTGTATTCAGGTCGCCGATGGCGGCGCGGGTGGCGGCGGGGGCGAAGGCGCCGGGCGAGGCATAGATCCCGGCGGCCGGCTCGTTGCTCTGCTCGGCGTCCGCTACGGCGTGTTCCTGCGCGGTTGCGTCCCGCCCGTAGAAGAAGGGTGACGCGGCATGCCGGTCGGCGTCGGTCGCGGTGCCGGACCGGACGGCTTCACGGGCGTCGCGGGCGGGCCCGAACCACGGTTCGGCCGCGCGCAGTGCGGCGGCTTCGTCCCCGTGCTCCTCGGTGAATTCGATACCCAGGGCGCGGGCGCGGGGGGGGGTGATCAGTACCAGGGTTCGTACGCGGTCGGGGTGCCGGGCCGCGTGGAGGAGGGCGAGGTCGCCACCCGCCGAGTGGGCGAGGACGTCGACGCGGTCCAGGCCGAGGTGGCGGCGCAGGGCCTCGACGTCGCCGATCTGCCGGTCGCAGCGGTAGGTGGCCGGGTCGGCGGCGGTACCGGAGTCTCCGGTACCGCGCAGGTCGAGCATGACGAGCGTGCGCCGGCTCGACAGCCCTCCGAGGTCACCCAGGTAGGCGCAGGCGCGCATGGGCCCACCCGGCAGGCAGAGCAGTGGCTCTCCCCGTCCCGTCACGTGGAAGGCCAGCTCGGTTCCGTCGTCGGCTGAGAAGGCGGGCATGGTGTGATCCTCACGACCGGGAGACGGCCGCAGCAAGCGGTGTACGCCGCTGCCCCTGACTCCGGCCGCCTCCACCGGCACGGAGTCCGCTTCCGTTTTCCTTCACCGGAGCCTGGAAGGCGGCCGCTTGCCCAGTCACAGTCCCGGCAGATCGGCAGGCCGTCCTCCTCCCTCACAGCGTGAGGGATGCGCTGCGGCCGGAAGGGCCCCGATACTGGTAGGGGTGCAGACCCTGACAGGGGACATCAATGGGTGTACAGCTCCCGGGAGGTCGCTGTGGCAACGGACGGGTTCTTCCTGCCGCTGTTCGAGATGCCGCTGCCGTACTGCGGGGCGTCGTCGGCCGAGACGGACATCGAACGGGACCTGTGGGACTGGGCGGACGGCCATGGACTGATCACCACGGACGCGATGCGACGGCACCTGGCCCGTACCCGCCCCAGCCGGACCACCGCGCTGTACTACCCGCAGGCACATGCCAGGGAGCTCCTCCCGGTCAACCGGTACATGACTCTGGCGTTCGTCGTGGACGACCTGCTCGACGACGCGGCCGACGGACAGGACATGGCAGCCGTCACTCGGTTGTGCGACGAGCTGACCGGGGTCGCCCTGGGAACCCGTGATCCCGCCAGCGGTCCGGGCCGGGCTCTGCACGACGCGCTGGGGGACCTGTCGGCGGGGCGGTCCCAGGAGTGGCAGACCCTGATCAGGGAGGTGAGCGTCCGGTGGCTGCGCACGTATCCGGTGGAGGCCGAGGCCGACCGGGACGGCAGGGTGATGGAGTTCGCCGAATATGTTGCGCATCGCCGGTGGAGTGTGGACGAGATCTTCTACCTGCACATGGCGGAGTTCGTGAACGGCCTGGACCTGCCCGCTGAAGTGCGCCGGCTTCCCGCGCTGGTCCAGGCGCGGCACCGGGCCAGCGAGTGGGTCGGACTGTTCAACGACATCTGCTCCTTCGCCAAGGAAGAGGGTGTGGGATACCGGCACAACGCCGTCGAGATCACCCGGGCCCGGCTGGGCTGCTCCGTACAGACGGCGGTGGACCGGGTCAACGCGGTACTGACCGGGCTCATGTACCAGTTCCAGGCCGCGTGCGCGGCAGCCCCCGCACAGGTCAAAACAGTGGCCGGAGATCAGGGTGAGGTCGAGGCCGCCCTGCTCGTCCTCGACGGATACCGGTACATCGTGCGGGGCAACTTCGACTACCACCGCCACAGCGACCGCTACAACGCCGTGGCCGACTACCTTCCGGGAGCACAGCACGGGACACACCGGCCGGACTGGGCCGGACCTTCACCGCCGTAGAGCGTCTCGGAGACCCGGGAAGAGCGGGGTCCGGTTCTCGGCGAGGGCCAGGGTCGGGGAGCTGACGGCGGAGAGGTGCGCCATCTTCCGGTCGAGGACCGGGAAGACGACTTCGTCGAAGTACCGCAGGACATCCACGTCCGCGGACCACTCGGCCGGTCCCGCCTGCCAGGCCGTGACGCTGTCCGTCATCGGCCCGACCCACAAGCGAGGCCACCGCGCCACCGTGGGAGTGTCCGAGGAGATCCACCGGCCCGGCGCCCGCCTCGCGCCGGACCCAGGCCGCCAGGTCGGCGGCGCACGACTCCAGCCCGCCCCCCCCGTACGGGGGGGCGGGCTGGACCCGGCCCCCCTGGGGTGCGCGATCGCCACCGTGCGGCTGTCCGCGAGGCCGTCCAGCGGTGCGAGGTACACCGGGGTCCGTGCCGGGCCCTCCCGGATGGCACACGAGCAGGGGGCCACTGCCCCGCCAGGTCGTGGCGAGCGCCATGGCGGCAGTCGGTGCGGGAGCCATCAGCCCTCCTTCGGGACGAGCAGCCGGGCGCAGACCACGGCCGCCGGGGCCGGGCGGGCCGGGCGGGGCCGCCCCTCGCCGGGATCGCCGCCCACCACGGCAGCAACCTCCCGCACACCGAGGACGAGGACGGCGACTGGACGTCCGGCGTCAGCGGGTGGGCTGCTCGCCCACCCTGACCAGGTCCGGCCAGTACTGCCGGGCCTGGTCGATCCGGTTCAGCAGCGCGGTGAGGACGTCCGCACTGGCCCGGTAACCGTCGGTCAGACCGGACAGCACCTCCTCGGCCTGCCCGGGCCGGGCTTCTGGGGCGTCCACCAGCTCGGCACAGTCGCGCGCGCCCTTCCTGGTCAGGTCGAGCGCCCGGCTCCACTGCGCGTCGAGTCCGGCGTCCGGAATGCGTACGTGCCCCAGGGCCGTACCGGCCACCCGGTCGAGCTGTGCGCAGACCACGCGCAGGCGGACGCCGTCGATGGTGACCTTGCCGTCGGGCCCGGCGGTCTCCGCCGCGTCCCGCAGGCCCTGGAAGAAGCGCTCGAAGTCCTGGTAGGCGGCGCCCAGCTGCTGAACGTCCGCCTTCCCGCTGAGGCTGAACCAGGCGACGAACTGGAAGGTCCGGACCCGCTCGGTGCCGGCCGGCGGCGGTGGCGGTCGCTGGCCCGCCACCGGCCCGGCGAGGCCGGAGGGGCGCCCCCGGGCGAGTGCGGCGGCGGGGCCGAAGACGGCTGTGGTGAGCACCAGCAGGATGACGCCGACCGCAGCCGTACGGGCCCGGCCAGGGCGTTGCCCGACCGTGGCAGACCGCTCGGACCGCCGGCCGGGCAGGGCGCGCCGCACCGCGCGCCCCATCAGGGCAGCCAGGGCGGCCAGGCAGCCTGCGGGTACCACCAGCTGGGCCAGCAACTGCGAGAACGGCCAGCTGCCCGCCGGTACCCAGTGGCAGCTGTTGCCCAGTACCCGGAGCGGTCCGAGGCAGCCGTCGATCGAGCCGAGCGCGAACTGCCCGGCCAGTGCGACCGCGTGGGCCACCGCCGCCGCGATCAGGGCCCGGAGCAGCCAGAACCGGCCGGACCGCCCCGCGACCACGGCGGCGGTCACCGCGACGACGGCCCACAAGGCCCCGGCCACCCACCACAGGTACAGCAGGCTGAACCAGCCGCCCCGCTCGCCCTGAACCGGGCGGATGCCGTGCAGTCCGGCCCGGACGGCGGCCACCGCCGCCAACCCGAGCAGCCCGCCGAGCAGCCCCGCGCACAGGGCCGCGCCCAGCCCGTCGACTCCCCGGAGCCGGTGGGCGAGCGGATAGAGCCAGAGCGCCGTGAACGCCGCGACCGACAGCGGGTTCGTCCCCTCGACCGCCACCTGGAGGAACAGGATGCCCAGGGAGAGCGCCGGGCCGTGCTCCTCCCACGGCCCGGGCGAGGTCAGCACGATCTGCTCGCGCAGCCCGCCGGCCCCGAGCACGTCCCCGGCGGTGAGCAGGAAGCCGGTCCGCAGCCACCAGCCGATCGCGGCCACGCCCGGCAGCGCTCCGACCGCCACCCCGATGCCCGCCGCGAGCAGTCCGCCGGTTCGCAGCCGGGCGCACTGCGCCAGCCAGATCACGTACAGCAGTGCGCCGAGCACCAGCATGAGCAGGACCTCGGGGTGTGCGGGGAGGAAGTGCGAGCCGCTGGTGGTCCCGGCCATCAGGTCGCCGGTGACCAGGCCCAGGCCCAGCAGCAGGCCGGACCGGACGGTACCGGGCGTCGACCGGCCTTGCCGGGCGGCCCAGCCGACGGCCCGCCAGACGGTCAGCGCGACGGCGACGGCCCCGGGCAGCGCCACCGCGAGGAGAGCTGTGGTGTTGCCGGTGAACGCGCTCAGAGTGCGGGCGGCGGTCAGGGTGACAGCTCCGGCCAGGAAGAACTGGACCGGGCCGAGGGTGTGCAGTGCGGCCTCGTCCTGGAGCGAACGCCGCCGCTCGGCCCAGGTCGGGTGGGTCCGCCAGAGTGCGGTGAGCGCCGAGGCCCGGCGGCCGGGGGCGTCCCGGGCGCTCTGCCAGACGCCGGGGTCGGCGCCGCCGGCCAGTGCGTCGGCGTCGGCGTGCAGCTCACGGTGGCGCAGCAGGTCGGCCCGGGCCAGTACCACCAGCAGGACCAGGAACAGCGGGGCGGCCATCGCACGGATCACGGACGGCCGGGCCGCCGGCCAGAACACCTGGTCGGCGCCGGTGAACATCCCGAAGAACTGGGCCGCGCCCAGGGTCAGCCCGAAGGTCAGCACGGTGGGCACCACCACCAGGGGCAGGAAGGCCCGCCACAGCGCGGTGACGGCGTACGCGAGGTCCACGTCCCGGTTTCGGAGATGGGCCAGCTCGTGCAGCAGCACGGCCCGGAATGCCGCCGGGTCGGTCGGCCTGGTCGCCAGCAGGCCGGCATGCAGGCAGACGGTGTAATGCCCGGTCCGGCCGAAGACCACGGCTCCCGCGCCGAGTGCGGCCGGGTCGACCAGGAAGCGTGGCGCACGACGCACTCCGGCGGTCCGGGTCAGCTCGGCCAGCTCCTCGGCCAGTCGGGCGTCACAGCCGGCCTCCTGCAGGGTCATCAGCCGACGACGCCGGCGGCGCCAGCCGGGCAGCGCGAAGTAGAGCAGTACGGCGACGGCCAGGACCACGGCGGTGCCGACCAGCCCCCGGCCGTACGAGAGGGAGGCATCGGAAGTCAGGCACTCGGCCGCGCCCCGCTGCCGGTCCGTCCCGACCAGCAGCGAGGCCAGGAAGTCGCCGTCGGGGTCGTAGCCCGCCGCGAACAGGCAGAGGGTGGACGGGATGGCGGTCGGGGTCAGCCGGGTGACCACGTTCAGTGCGCTGATGCTCGCCACCAGCATGACGACCAGCAGCAGGACGAAGCGCACGGTCGTCCCGGCGGGCAGCGCCCGGGCATCCAGCGGTGCGCGGGCTGTCAACCGACCGCTCCCTCGGGCGGGTTGTCCTCGGGGGCGGGGTCCAGAGCCAGCCGGGCGACCACGCCGTCCGCCAGGGCATCGGCAGCGGACCGGTCCAGGCCGGCCCCGGCAGCTCCTTCGAGGACCCGGCGGTGCACGACCGCGAGCTGCTCGCGGCTCAGCTTGGGCATGCCGGCGGACAGGGGTGGGGTACGGCGCACCAGTCGGCCCAGGCGTGCGGCCAGGCCGACCGCGGCGGCGCCGATCAGCCCGCGAAAGGCCTCGTCCACCGCGAGCCAGACCACAGGAGTGACCACCGCGACCGCCTCCGACAACCCGAAGCCGAGCGGGTCCTCGCCGCGCCTGCGCCGGAGCAGACGCACCACCTCGTCCTCGTCCAGCCTGGCCAGCCACTCGACCAGCTGCCGTTCCTGTGGCGCGTACTGCGTCACCACGTCCAGCACAACGGCGGACACCGTCGCCCCCATGCCACTCGCCCCCAGCTGTCGACGAAGGGTCAACTCCACGTCCAGCCAATGTAGTTCAGTGAGTCCTGATGGGCGATCCGATCTCAGGCACTCTGCTTGCACTCGGCCTGACGGGCGGCCGGCGGGCTCCGCGGCCCGTCCGAGGGCTTCGCGGACCAGGACCTCGTCGTACCGCTGCCCCGCCCCGCCCCGGGCCTGCTCGGCTCCCGGGCTTCTCCCAGCCGTCCACGAGATCCGTCAGCGCCCGGCGCCGCTCGTCCTCGCGGGCGACCTGCCTGTTGAGAACGGAGCGGTCGATGTACGGGTCGGCGGCGGCTGGATATCGATCAGTCGTCCGGGTGAATGAGGAGTTCAGCGGGGGTCAGGTGGGCAGATCGCCGCGGGTTGTCGGATGACAGCCCGAGGGACTTGAGCGCAGGAGTGGGCGCCATGGCCTGTTCCAGACCGGCAGGAGCCCTCCCAGCCCCGCGTCGATCGCACCCACCGGGCTGTGGCCTCGTACCGCGGCGAGCGGGTATCCACCACGCCGGCCACGGTCCCGCCCCCGGCCACCGACCGGCAGCGGTACGGACACGGCCCCGGGTACGGGGGTGGGCCTCGACCTGATCCTGCTGGCCGCGGTCGAGCGCGCGCCGGTGGACACCGAGGTGGCCGTCATGGTCGCCGAGGCGTTCGCCGCGCTGGGCCGGGCCACCGGCGCCCCGGCCCGTACGGATACGGATGACGGCGTCGAGGCCGCCGCCCTGTCCATGGCGCTCACCGCGGCGGTCCTGGGGCTCCGTGTACGGGCCAGGGCCGGCGCTGCGGCGGGCACTGCCGACCAGGCCGGCGCCGCCCTCGCCCACCGCCTCGACCAGCACTGAACCCCCTACCGTCAAGGAGCCGACATGGCAAAGGTCAGCATCGACGACAACACCCTGGTCGTGGAGATCGAGGGACTCGACAAGCTCTGGGCCCTCAAGAGCCGACCGGCCATACCGCCGGCCAACATCCGCGGAGCGACCTCCGACCCGGGGATCGTCAGGGAACCGAAGGGCATCCGTGCTCCTGGCACCCACCTCCCCGGCGTCATCACCGCGGGCACCTTCCTCATCGACGGCGAGCGGGTCTTCCGGGACGTCCACGACCCGGCCAAAGCCGTCGTCATCGAACTGGCCGACGAACGGTACGCCCGCCTTGCCGTCCAGGTCACCGACCCGCGCGCGACCGTGTCACTCATCGAGCACGCCATACCACCGGCCCGACTCCCACCCCACCCGCTTCGCCCCGCGCACTCGCAGCCACAGGCGGCAACCGTGCGGGTGCGGACCGGCTCGGGTTTCCGCGGGCGGTGCTGGGCGCCGTTCAACCGAAGAGTTGAACCAGGTGCGTGCTTCCGGGCGATGTGTGGACGCGCACCCCGGCCGGAGACTCGTCCTGTCCGCCGTCGGCCCGGCTCACACCTGGGGCCGCGGCGGGCGGGACCGAAGCTCAGCACGCGGAGAAAGGGACCCACCCCACTCATGTTCAGCGACATCAGCAGGCGCAGCGTTCTCGCGGTCGGCGCCGGAGCGACCCTGGCCGCGGCGACCGGGGCCACCGCTGCGAGCGCCGCGGAGGCCGCGCGCGCCAGCAAGGGAGGCGGCGGTTCGGCTTCTGCCGTTCCTGCCGCGTTCGGCCGCGAGGAGACCCGTTCGCTCGACCAGCTGTACGAGGCCGCCCTCGCCGAGGGCGGAAAGCTCGTCGTCTACGCGGGCGGTGATGTCGAAGAGCAGCTGGCCGGCGTCAGAGCGGGGTTCACCAGCAGGTTCCCCGGCATCGACCTCACCGTCGTCGTGGACTACAGCAAGTTCCACGACGTCCGCATCGACAACCAGCTCGCCACGGGCACTCTGATCCCGGATGTCGTCCAGCTCCAGACCCTGCAGGACTTCACCCGCTGGGCCCGGAAGGGCGAACTGCTGCGCTACAAGCCTGCCGGGTTCACCGCCGTTCATCCGAAGTTCAAGGCCCCGGAGGGCTCCTGGACGGCGGTCATGGTTGTCGCCTTCAGCTTCGTGTACGGCCTGGAGGCGGTCGGCAGCGGTGTGCCCCGTACACCGCTGGACTTCGTCGACCCTCGCTGGAAGGGCGCCATCGCCTCCTCCTACCCGCATGACGACGATGCGGTGCTCTACCTGTTCTCGCTCTACGCGCAGAAGTACGGCTGGGGGTGGGTCGAGAAGTTTGCCCAGCAGCAGCCGGAGTTCGCCCGCGGCTCCCACACGGCGGACGTCGCGGTGGGCGCCGGCCGGAAGAGCATCGGCGTCGGTACGGCGGGCAACCTGCTCGCCGACGGCGGGGCGTCGAGGTGGGCCCTTCCCACCAGGGGTCACCCGTTCATGGCGTGGGCCCAGCGTGCCGCGATCCTGAAACAGGGTGCCCACCCCGCCGCCGCCAAGCTGTACCTGAACTGGATGCTGTCCCCCGAACTCCAGCAAGCGTCGTACAGCGGCTGGTCGGTCCGCAGGGATGTCCGCCTGAAGGGCGGCCTCAGGCCGATCTGGGAGTACGAGGACGCCAACCTGGACGGGTTCCCAGCGTTCATGGAGGACCGCGCCAAGGTCGAACAGCTCAAGCAGACCTTCGCGCTGTACTTCGGCGAGGTCGAAGGCGCCCCCTCCCCCGGGCGCCTCGGCCTGCATCCGGGCCGCTGAACCGAGCACCCCCCCCCGGCGGTTGAACCGGGTGTCCCCCGGCGGCTCTCTGCCGGTTTACGCCGGTCACACACCGGGCCGGGTTAGGGTCTTGCTACCGGGTCGTGACCGTCGTCCAACAGGGAGCCGCTGCCGTGCCCCCCTCTCGTTCGGCCCTGAGCAGGCTGTCCTTGTCGGCGCGGCATCTTCCGCACCTGGTTTTCCTGATCGTCGTCGTCGGCACCCTCGCACGGCTCTTCACCCTGCACACCTGGCTGTGCTGGACCGTCGCCCCGCCCATCGTGGTCCTGGCGCTGGCGTACGTGGGCGGGCTGGTGCGATGGAACCGGCTCGGCACACGGGGCAGACCCGCCTGGCTGGGAGTGCTCCTGCTGCTGTGGGGGTGGATCTGCTGGGTCCTTCCGCCCGGCCTCGCCACCGGGTACGTCTGGCTGGCCGTCCCCCTGGCCGTCGTCGCACAGCGGATGCCCGGGCGCCGGATGCCTCTTGCGGTGCTCTGCGTCACGACCACGCTGCTCGTGGCAACGCTCACCCGGATCGGCGGCGGGTTCGATCTCGAACTCGTCGCACCGCCGATCGCCGCCGTCTGCGCGACCGTGGCCCTGCACCGCACACAGGAACGGCTGATGCGTGAACTGACCGCCACCAGAGGCGAGTTGGCGGTACAGCAACGCGCGGCCGGGCGCCTCTCCGAGCGGGCCCGTCTCGCACGGGACCTGCACGACACCCTGGCCCAGGAGATCGCGGGGAGCCGTATGCTGCTCCAGGCCGCCGAACGGGACTGGGAACGCAGGCCGGATGCGGCAAGGCGACAGGTGCGGGCCGTTGTCGACGCGCTCGGTACGCACCTCGCGGAGACCCGTGGCATCATCCACGATCTCACCCCACCCGGTCTGGAACGTGATGGGTTGGAGACGGCACTGCACGAGCTGTGCGCCCGTACAGACGCGGCTCCAGGAGCTCCCGCGGTGTCCATCTCCACACAGGGTGAGCCCCGCCCCGTCCCCGACGACCGGGCTGTCGCCCTCCTGCGGGTGACCCGGGGGCTGCTGGCGAACGCGTGCGAGCACGCGCGCGCCACACAGGTGCGGGTCACCCTCCATCACGCGGACGGGGCGGTGGCGGTCGAAGTGTGCGACGACGGAACGGGATTCGACCCGGCGGCCGCACTCCCCGAAAGGAAAGGGCGGGGATTCGGGCTGGCCGCCGCGCGGCACCGGCTGGCCGAGCTGGAAGGCACACTCATCGTCGACGGAGTGCCTGGACGCGGGACCCGGGCCAGAGCCACCGTACCGGTGCGGGCGCATGTCCCTGCGGGCTCGGCATGAACGATGCTTCCGCGGTCGCAGTCTCGGTCTCGGTGCGGATACTGATCGTGGACGACCACGCCGTGGTTCGAGCCGGCCTGCGGGCTTTGCTGGAAGGTGAGCCCGGTCTCGACGTGATCGGCGAGACCGGCGAAGGTGAACAGGCCGTACTGCTGGCCGGCAGGCACAAACCCGACGTGGTCCTGATGGACCTGCGCCTGACGGACGCCGGCACGGGTTCCGGCGCCGAGGTGGGCGGCATCGCCGCGACACGGCGGATCACCAGCACTGTTCCCGGTGTCAACGTCGTCGTCCTGACCAGCTACGGCAGCAGAGGAGATGTCGTCCGTGCCATGGAGGCCGGCGCTCGCGGCTACGTCCTCAAGGCGGGTCCGCCCGAAGAGCTCTTCCGCGCGGTACGCGCCGCTGCGGCCGGAGGGATGGGCCTGGCTCCTGAGGTCACTGCTCAGTTGGTCGGAGGAGCGATCGGCGCCGGCCCGGCACTGAGTGGGCGTGAGGTCGAAGTCGTCGGGCTTCTCGCACGGGGACACAGCAACCGGGCCATCGCGGCGGCCCTGCACCTCTCCGAGGCCACGGTCAAGACGCACCTCGTCCGCATCTACCGCAAGCTCGGCACCGAGAACAGGGCCAGTACGGTGTCCGAGGCCGTCCGGCGCGGACTCCTTGAGATCGGTGGATGAGGCCTCTGACGGTCCGGCCTCGATCCGGGCACGAGTCCGGCCACCGGAGTAGCGCTCTTGCTCTCGCAGGACACGGCCGTGTCCGGGTCGCTGGCGGGCAGGGTGAGGCGCCAGCCGCCGTAGTCGTATAGGTGCAGTGGTCCCCGGAGCAGGTTCAGTCCGGCGCTGGCTCCCACGTCGACGATCCTGACGGACGGGACGGTACGCACCGTCGCCTCATCGAGGGCCTGGAGGCCGCCGTGGGCGAGCGCGGGGGCCAGTTCGTTCCAGCCCCCTGAGACGCAACGGTGTCGCGACGAACCGGTACCCGCACCACCCATCCGAGACTCTTCCCGGAAATCTGCGAGGCGGTGTCGAAACGGGGACCGCTTCGACGTCGACGGAGTGCGCGAGGTGGCGATCGGCTCCCGCGCAGGACGTCACAGGAGGCCCTTATGAGCACCACTACCCGCCCCGGGATGCCTACCGCGGCGCTGGTGAATCGCCGGGTCGTCGTCGCTGCCACGCCATCAGTGATCTTCACGCTGCTCACCGCACCGGGCGAACACGCCGGCTTGGACGGCACCGGTGAGGTGCGGGGCGTCGTCGAGGGGCCGCAGCGGCTGGAACTCGGCTCGGTGTTCCGGATACGGATGAAGGGCTACACGACCACGAACACCGTCGTGGAGTTCGAGCATGACGCCCTGATCGCGTGGCGGCACCGCGGGCGGCACGTGTGGCGGTGGCAGCTGCGGGCGGTGCCCGGCGGTACCGAGGTCACGGAGACGTTCGACTACACGGCCAAGCGGGTGCGGCCGCTGGTACGGCTGATCGGCGTCCCGAAGCGGGCCGGTACCGCCCTGGACAAGACGCTCACCGCACTACAGGCGCGGTTCGCCTGAGCGGCCGAGTCGTCCCGAAGGCCCGGCTGTCCGGCTGTCCGGCTGTCCGGAGGCCGCGTTCCCGGCCGACGTCAAAAAATACATGTCCTACGCTGTCGAAACCTCGCCGTCGTACGCGTCGAACAGGTGAGAGGCGGCACGGCCGCCGCAAGGAAAGGGAATGCCATGCGCTACATCCTGATGTCGCACGTCGACAGTTCTGCCCTGGCCGAGATGGCACCGGAGGAGTTCCAGGCCACGATGGGACGTTTCGTGTCCTTCACCCAGGCGCTGGCCGAATCCGGGGTGCTGCGTGGTGCGGAGCAGTTGCAGCCCGCCGACACGGCGACGACGGTGCGGAACCGGCAGGGGGAGGCCCTGCTCACCGACGGGCCGTACGCCGAGTTGTCGGAGTCCTTCGGCGGCTTCTGGATCGTGGAGTCGACCGACCTGGACACCGTGCTGAAGTACGCGGCGGACTGCCCGGCCGCTGATTTCGGCTCGGTCGAAGTCCGTTCCCTGGCCGAGCTGGGCTGAACGGATGTCCGACCCGGTCGAGGTCGCCGTCGAACAGGTCTACCGGGCGGAGTGGCCCACGCTGGTGGCCGGTCTGGCCCGGTGGACCGGTGACCTCGACCGGGCCGAGGACGCCGCCGCCGAGGCGGTCGCCAAGGCCTTCGAAACCTGGCCCCGCGACGGGATTCCCACCCGGCCGGGCGCCTGGCTGCAGACCACCGCCCGCCGCAGGATTCTCGACCGGCTGCGCCGTGACCGCGTCGCGGTGGAAAAGCTCGCCGCCCTGGCCCACGAGCTGCGCGACGAACCGGCAGCCGACAGCGTCAGCGACCCCGACGACCCGTTCGGCGCCGTGCGCTGGTCCGACACCGCCGCCGAGGACCTGCTCCGGCTGGTGTTCACCTGCTGTCACCCGGCCCTGGCCGCCGCCGCCCAGGTTCCCCTCGCGCTGCGCCTCCTGTGCGGGCTGACCGCCACCGAAACGGCCCGGCTGCTGCTCACCACCGAATCGACCGTCGCCCAACGCCTGGTCCGGGCCAAACGCAAGATCCGCGACGCCGGGATCGCACTGGACATCCCGCCCCGCGCCGCCTGGCCGGACCGCCTGGACGCCGTACTGACCGTCATCGGCCTGGTGTTCACCGAAGGACACACGGCCGCCGAAGGCCCCGTGCTGCTCCGTGCCGCCCTGTGCGACGAGGCGCTGCGCCTGGCCGCCCTGCTGCGCAGGCTGCTGCCCGACGAACCCGAAGTCCTCGGACTGTCGGCACTGCTGCTGCTCACCGACGCCCGGCGTGATGCCCGCACCGACGGCGACGACCTGGTCCTGCTCGCCGATCAGGACCGCCGCCGCTGGCGGTGGGACGACATCGGCCATGGGCTCCACCTCGCCACCAGGGCCCTGCGCCGAAGCGGTGACCGCCCCGGCCGGTGGGTCCTGCAGGCCGGTATCGCCGCCCTCCAGGTCCAGCCCGTGCCGGACCGGGAAGCCATCGTCACCCTCTACGACCGACTCGCCGAACAGACACCGTCCTCGGCCGTCCTGGCCAATCGAGCCGCCGCGATCGCCCTCGCCCGCGGGCCCGCCGCCGGCCTCGCCGCCCTCGACGGCGTTCAAGCCGCCCCCGGCGATCACCGTCTGCTCGCACTCCGCGCCGAGCTCACCGCCGGACTCGGCCGGCACCCCGAAGCACAGCAACTGATGCACCACGCGATCCGAGCCGCCCGCAACGACATCGAACGCCGCCACCTGCAACGACAACTCAACGCCTGGACCCAACCCAACACCTGAGTCCAGCACCGCTTCCCGGTCCGCGGACGGACGGCGGGGCAGACGTTCCGCGGCGCCGGGGGCGACATCGGCACCCGCGGAAACAACGGTTGCCGATGCCGTCGGCACGTTCCCCAGCAGCGTCCCCGGCCAGGGCTGCACCGGCGTACGGGCCGGGCCGGAGACGTCGGCGGCAACTCCGGGAACGTGAACGGCGCCCCGCCCGACTTCGACGGCTGCCCCGGCACCTCCGGCACCACGGCGACAAGAGCTGTGTCACCCTCGCCCACTGACCCACCCACCCGCCCGTCCGTGCTCGTACGGAGCCACCCTGGTGGTGATCACCGGGACCGGCTCCGGGCACCGGCCGTAGCGGAAGGGCGCACGCTCGACGGCGGGTGAGATCCTGAGTGGATGTACGAGACATCCGCCGCTCTGGCGAGCGCTCGATAGCCGCTCACCACGTCCGGGGAGACCGGTTGGCTGCGGGAGCCGGCCGCCGATGACGGGCCCACCGGGTTCATGCCACCGGCGCTGCCTCCATGTACGAGCACGGACTCGGGCCGACCGGCATGTCGTACAAGGACAAGGCCACGCTGACCCTGACCGAAGTCGACGGCGTGTACGTGCTCAAGGCCACCGAGGGCACCGTACTGCCCGCGGCCCTGGCCGTCGTCGACGAGACGGGTCGGCAGATCGGCTCCTACGCCGTTCCGGCACCGGACGTCCGGGGCGCGACGACCCGCGACAGCTTCACCGGCTTCGTCTCGATCGACGACATGCCGATCGTCCTCACCCTCTGACCGGAGCCCGCCCGGCCCCGGCCCCGTATCAACGAGGCGGGGTGAACGGGGCCGGGCGGGCTCCGGTCACGGGCGGGGCGGGGCGAGGGCGCCCAGGGACTCCGGCAGGGTCTGGCCGCCGT
This sequence comes from Streptomyces sp. NPDC051567, assembly GCF_044454165.1. Taxonomy (NCBI): domain Bacteria; kingdom Bacillati; phylum Actinomycetota; class Actinomycetes; order Kitasatosporales; family Streptomycetaceae; genus Streptomyces; species Streptomyces sp. NPDC051567. Next base: position 36,978 of record NZ_JBITDK010000018.1, read on the forward strand.
CCACGGTGAGGGTCTGGCCGGTGATGAACGCGGCCTCGTCGGAGGCGAGGAAGAGGACCGCGTGCGCGATGTCCGAGGTCTCGCCCAGGCGGCCCAGCGGGATCGAGGCCGTCATGCCGCGCAGGTAGTCCTCGCCCAGCCCCACAAGGCCCTCGGTGTGCACGTTGCCGGGCAGGACGGCGTTGACGGTGATGCCGTACGGCGCCAGCTCCAGGGCGGCGCCGCGCAGGAAACCCACCTGACCCGCCTTGCTCGCCCCGTAGTGGGACCAGCCCGCGTAGCCCGTGGTGGGACCGGTGATCGAGGAGGTGAGGACGATCCGCCCGCGACCGGCACGCTCCATCGCCGGCAGGCAGGCGCGGACGGCGAGGATGCTGCCCCGGAGGTTGACGTCCAGCACCTCGTCCACATCGGCGGCGGTCATCTCGCGCACGGATTTCTCCGGGAAGATCCCGGCGTTGGCGCAGAGTACGTCGATGCCCCCGTGCAGGCGTACGGCCTCGGCGGCCACCCTCTCGATCGCCTCCGGCGTCCGCAGGTCCACGCCCACCCCCGCGACCTTGCCGCCGGTGGTGCGGGCGAGGTCTCCCGCGACCTCGCGAGCGGCCTCCTCGTCCCGTCCGGTGAGCAGCACGGCGGCGCCCTGCCGGGCGAAGAGTTCGGCGATCCCGTGTCCGATGCCGCGCGTCCCCCCGGTCACGACGACGGACCGGCCCTCCCAGCGTGTGAACGTCATACGTCGTGCTCCTCGGTCGCACGCACCGACCGCTCGGCCGGTGCAGGGATGCACGCTAGCGGAAGCGCAGAGCGCGGGTCCGCGTTCGGTGCGCGGGCGGCCGGTTCCCGACGATCAATGGCGCGCGGACGGGCTGAACCGCAGGTGACGGGCGCGCCGAAGCGTCCGACACCGCCGTTGAGGTCGGCCTGGTGGTCCGGGCCTTGATCAGACCGCGTGGACGTCGACGGTCCGGCCGTCGGGGTCCGTCAGCAGGTGTCGGCCGGGGGCAAGCGGGGGCGGTGTACCGGCTGTGCTCGCGTACGGGCAGGAAGCGGGGCGGCGGCGGGCGGCGGGGTGGGCTCGTCGGAGGAGGGCGGGGGGGCGCACGGAAGTGTCTGCATACCATGCACCGCATGACCGATATCGACATCCGGCCCGCTGTCGTGGACGACATCCCCGCCATCGTGGCCATGCTGGCCGACGACGCCCTGGGGGCCGCTCGGGAGTCTCCCGACGACCTGGGCCCGTACCTCGTCGCGTACGAGCGGTTGCAGAGCGACCCCCACCAGTTCCTCATGGTCGCCATGCGTGGCGACATGCTGGTCGGCACGCTCCAGCTGAGCGTCATTGCCGGTCTGTCCCGCCGCGGCAGCACCCGTTCGGTCATCGAGGGCGTGCGCGTGCACGGTTCGGAGCGCGGCCGGGGGCTCGGGCAGCAGCTGATCGAGTGGGCGATCGAGGAGTCCCGCCGCCAGGGCTGCCAGCTGGTGCAGCTGACCTCCGACGCGGCCCGCCCGGACGCCCACCGCTTCTACGAGCGGCTCGGCTTCGTCGGATCGCACGTCGGCTTCAAGTACCAGCTCTGATCCGATGCCGGGATCGCGAGCCCGGCGAGGGAGATCAGCCAACTCCCCGCACACGCCCGGCCGGGCGGGCGGGATCAACCGGTGCTACTGTCGCACTGCATGACGGAGAGTAACACGGGTGTACTTGTCGGTAAGTCGGCATTCATCACGGGCGCCAGTACCGGGATAGGTGCCGCAGCCGCCCGCGTCTTCTGCCGCGAGGGTGCGCGCGTCACCCTGGTGGCCCGCCGCGAGCGTGAACTCGCCGAGCTGACGGCGGAGTTGACGGCAGCCGGCCACCAGGCCCAGTACGTGGTCGCCGATGTCACCCGCTCCCAGGACGCGGCCCGTGCGGTGGACGTCGCCGTCGAGGCGTACGGGAGGCTGGACGCGGCCTTCAACAACGCGGGCCTCGCCTCCTTCCCGGGCCCCATGCACCTCATGGACGACGAGGTGTACGACAGCGTCATGGACGTCAACGTGCGCGGGGTGTGGAACTGCATGCGGCCCGAGCTGGTCGCGATGCTGGAGTCCGGCGGCGGCTCGATCGTCAACAACAGCAGTACGGCCGGGCTCGTCGCCACCGCGGCAGGCTCCCCCTACATCGCGGCCAAGCACGCGGTGATCGGTCTGACCAAGGCCGCGGCGAAGGAGTACGCGGCCCACGGGATTCGCGTCAACGCGCTCGCCACCGGCGCCACCCGCAGCGACATGGTCGCGGGCTGGCTGGCCGAGGACCACCCGGCCCGGGAGGACGCGATGGCGGGGAAGGCCATGCTCAAGCGCCTGGCGGAGGCCAGGGAGATCGCGGAGGCCGCCGTCTGGCTGTGCGCCGACCGGGCCTCGTACATCACCGGTACGACCCTGGCCGTCGACGGCGGCCGGCTCGCCAACTGACACCCCGCCCCGGACCGGCGCCGGGCGTGGGACGTGGGGCCGTACGTACGGTCGCACCGTCACGGCGATATCGGGGTGCGGTCCGACCGGGGTGCGCATAGAGTCGGCGCCCGTGGAACCGCTCAGTGAGAAACAGATCCGTTCGTCCTTCGTGAACTGCACCAAGGGTGAGGCGGCGCGGCTGCGGCTGCCGCTCGGCTTCGCCGAGCTGCCCTGGGGGGAGCTCGATTTCCTGGGGTGGGTCGACCCGGGCGCGCCGCTGCGGGCACATCTCGTGCTGCCCGGGGCGCGGGGCCCCCTGGGAATCTCCCTGCGGGTGCCCTCCGTGGGCCGTACCAGCGTGCTGAAATCCAGTCTGTGCCAGCTCTGTCTGACGGGTCACGCGTCCTCCGGGGTCACCCTGCTCGCCGCCCCCTTGGCGGGCGCCGCGGGCCGCCAGGGCAACACGGTCGGCATCTACGTCTGCGCGGACCTCGCCTGCCCCCTGTACGTGCGGGGCAGACGGCAGGCGAAGCTCCGTACCGGGCAGTACGAGGAGTCCCTGACCCTGGACGAGCGCCTCGCGCGCATGACGGGCAACCTGGACGCCTTCGTGGCCAGGGTCACCTCACGGTGAGCGACGCCGGTCCCGGCGGGCCGGGGCAGCCGGTGGCACGGCGGTCGAGGGTGAGTGACCGCTCGTAGTGGGTGACGGCGAGGCGGGGCGGGGCCGGCCGGTTCCTGACGAACAGCGCCCCCTCGTGACCGGTCTTCCCGGTCACGAGGGGGCGCTCCCGTGCGGCACTGCGTCGCACGGCTCACGCACGCCGACCGTGCTGCCCGTGCCCGTGGCCGTGGGGCCATGGAGGGCGCGGATCACGGCGGGCCGGTCCGGGTGCCCGGTGCGGGCGGCGCCACGTACGGGCCCCGGGCGGCGGCTGCGGGAGGGTTACTTCGTGACGTCCCACTCGGCGTACGTGGCGTCCGAGCAGGTTCCGATGAAGAGGGGACCGATGTGGTCGGGAACACCGGCGGCGATGCTACAGGTCCCCACCTGGCCGAATTCCCCCTGGGAGTGTCCGTCCCCACCGTAGGCCAGCGCGGCACTCGCGCCGCTCAGGACGATGGTGGTGGCAAGGGCACCGGTGGTGATCGCGGCACGCAGACGCATGTACATGCTCCTTCGAGAAACGGAAATGATCTCTGCCAGGTGCAGCATGCTCCTCCGGAGGAGCCGATGAAACCCCGTATATGCCAAATGAGCGGATAGTTCACACCATTGGGGGAGCCGGTCCTCACCAGTCGCTCCCCCGGCCTGCGTTCACCGGCGTTCGCCGGCGTTCACCGCGTGCCGCGCAGCAACTCCAGTTGTTCCACGAGGGTGTCGGTGGAGCGGAAGGTCAGGCCCACCAGCGCGACGTGCCTCCAGCGGACGACGCCTTCGCCGTCCAGTACGAACACCGACCGGCGCAGCCCGAGTCCGGGCGCCGTGATGCCGTAGGCCGCGGCCACGGTCTCCCCGCTGTCGACGAGCAGCGGGAAGGAGATGCCGTGCTTGCGGGCGAACCGTTCGTGGCTGTCGAGGTCCTGCCCGCTGATGCCCCAGACCTCGGCCCCCAGCCCTTTGAACCGGTCCAGGCCGGAGGTGTACGCGCACAGTTGGCGGGTGCAGACCAGGGTGTCGTCGCCGGGGTAGAAGACGAGGACGAGGGGGCTGCCCCCGGCGTCCGCCGTCCGGTAGATGCGGCGGTCGGCCACGTCCCCGTCCAGCAGCACTCCGGGAAGGGCGAACTCCGGTGCGGCGGAGCCGACTTCCGGTGCCTTGGTCATCCTGTTGCTCCTTCGTGGGCCGGGCCCGGGTCCGGTCCGGACCCGGGTGGACCGGTGGGATCAGAGCTCGACCAGGACCTTGCCCCGGTTGGCCGAGCCTTCGGTGTAGAGACTCTGGTACGCGGCCGGGATGTTCTCGAAGCCTCGGTGGACCGTCTGACGGTAGGTCACCTCGCCCCGGCGGACCATGCCTCCCAGCTCGGTGTGGAGCGCCTCCCAGTTCTCCTCAGTGAACCACTCCAGCGAGAAGATGCCGCGGATGGTGGCGCGCGGGAACATGATGTACGGCAGCAGGCGCGGCCCCGTGTGCTCCTTGCCGATCTGGGTCGCCCACTGCCAGCAGACCGCCACCTGGCTGCCCACGTTGAGCATCGGGAACACAACGTCCGTGACGGTGCCGCCGAGGCAGTCGAAGTAGCGGTCGATCCCGGACGGGGCCGCTTTCGCCAGGAGGTCCCGCAGGTCGTCGGCGTCGTCGCCGTGGCGGTAGAGGACGACCGTGTCGAAACCCGTGTCCCGCAGGTGGGAGTCCTTCTCCGGGGAGCTGGTGGTGCCGACCACATGGGCCCCCGCGCGTTTGGCGAGCTGGCCGACGAGGGAACCCACCGCGCCCGCCGCGCCGCTGACCACCACCGTGTCACAGGGCTGCACCGTCATGAACTTGGTCAGTGTGCCCCAGGCGGTCATGCCCGGCCCGCCCAGGACGCCGAGGGCGGTGGACAGCGGCAGCACGTCGTCGTAGTGGCCCGGGGAGAGCCGGCGGTAGGCGGGGAAGACCATGGGGAAGGTCCCTGTCTGCCACAGCGAGGGCGCGCCGTTGCCGACGAGGTGGGTGCGCCAGCCGCCGAACCCCTGGACCAGGTCGCCCACGGCGAAGGCGGCCTCCGGTCCGGCCTCCAGGACCTCCATGACCGAGTCGGCGCCCATGTGGCCGCCGAGGGGGGTGTCGAGGGCGATGCCCTGAAGGTAGGGGTCCACCGAGACGTAACGCGTCCTGAACAGCATCTCGTCGTCCTTGAGGACGACGTCCACCTCGTCGTCCACGCGCTGGTAGATGCGGGAGGCGTCGGGGGTGCCTTCGAGGTGTTCCCGTACCACCCATTTCGAGATCTTCATGGGCGTTCCTGACTCCTTCACGGGGACGATGCCACGGGGACGGGGACGACGACCTGGGTCGGCGGCGGGGCGCTCTCGTCGATGTGCGCGGTGAACTTCTTGCCGTCGTCCCGGCAGACGAAGTGCATGACGTGTCTTCCGGCCGCCGCGGCGCGGATCAGGCCGCCGGTCGTGGCCCAGACGCCGGAGAGGTAGAAGTCGCGCAGGCCGGGCAGGACGGGACCGTCGCGTTTGATCAGCTTCTCCATGTTCTCGCCGCCCGCCACGAACGGCTGCCAGCCGAGCACGGTGCCGTCGTAGTTGCCGGTGTAGCGGACCTGGGTGAGCGGGGTGGACACGTCCCGTACCGAGACCGCGTCCCTGAGCCCCGGGTAGCGCTCGTCCAGCAGGTCGACGAGGGTGTCGCGGACCCGGCGTTTGGCCCGCTGGTACTCGCGTCCGCGGCCGACCGGCAGGGTGTGCAGCTCCTCGCCCCGGCGCGGCCGGCTGGACTGTTCCGGGCCGGTGCTCAGGGCGCGCCAGGGGGCGATGTCGCTGAAGTAGCTCACGTAGACGACCGTGGAGCCGGGCGGTGACAGTTCGGGGTAGTGGGCGCTGCGGAACTGGACGTTGACGCTGGGGTGGCGGATGCCGATCAGCTCGGCGGCCCGTTCCTCGTCCAGCAGGTGCGTGGTGCAGGGCGCGCCCGCCGCGAAGGGGCGGCGCAGGCCGAGGAAGACCGTGACGTAGCCGGGAAAGACCATTCCGGGTTCGTCGATGGTCTCGGTGTAGAGCTCGCGGTAGCTCTCGTCCAGGTAGCGGCCCTTGAGCAGTTTCATCACGGTGGTGTGCCCGTCGCAGGCGGACACCACGATGTCGGCGCGTACTTCCCGGCCGTCGCTGAGGCGTACGCCGACGGCGCGGTCGTTCTCGACCAGTACCTCCTGCGCCTTGGCGTTGTAGCGGATCTCCCCGCCGAGGCGCAGGTAGCGCTGTTCGATCGAGCGGGCCAGGCCGAGGGAGCCGCCCTCGGGGACCCCGGCCGAGAGGTTCGCGTGCGAGGCCAGCTGGAAGTAGAACGGCAGCACCGGGAAGGCCGCGTGCTTCTCGTAGAGGATGTAGTTGAACGCCTCGCGCAGCAGCGGGTGGCGGAACTTCGCGGAGTAGTCGGTCATCAGCGTGGCGAGCGAGCGGCGGATGGTGTTGAAGTACGGGACGAATCCCGCCAGCATCCGCCAGCGCTCGCGCGCCGGCATCAGGGCGACCGGGGTGAGGAAGGGGTAGCGCGTCAGGCACCGGCGGAACGCGCGCAGGCCGGAGCAGAACTGCCGGATCAGGCGGGCGTCCTGCGGGGAGATGCCGGTCAGGTGGGCTTCGAGCCGGTCGGGGTCGGAGTAGAAGCGCACCTCCCGGCCGTCGCGGTCACGGACGATGTTGAACACGTCGAAGTGACGTACCTGTTTGCCCTGGAGCGCGCCGAGTTCCAGCCAGATCTGGTGCATCTCGTTGCCGGGGCCGCAGCCGAGCAGCCAGCTGATGCAGCAGTCGAAGGTGAAGTCGCCGCGGTCCCAGGAGGTGCAGCAGCCTCCGGGGAACTCGTGCATCTCCACGATCGTCGTCCGGTAGCCGTTCATCTGCGCGTAGCAGCCCGTCGAGAGGCCGCCGAGGCCGCCGCCGATGATGACCATCGTTTGCCTGGCCTGCCCGGTTTCCCTGGTCTTTGCGGCACTGGTCATGCGGGTGTCCTCCCCGGGGCGGGTGTCGCCGGTTTCCGGTCCGCCCGTGCGGAGCGGCGGTCGAGCTGTGGAAGGGTGCCCAGCTTGCCGCTGTGCCAGGGCTCCTCGCCGGCGCTCTCCCAGGCGCGGAACGGCATGCCCAGTTCCTCGCAGAGGTACTGGACGGCGAACCGGCCGGTGGACGCGGCCCTGATCAGGCCCCCGAGGCCCGCCCAGTGTCCGGCCATCGAGAAGCCGCTCAGGCCGGGCAGCCGCATCCGGTCCTTGTTGACGAACTCGGCCGCCACGTCGTCCGCCTCCGAGAACGCCTTCCAGGCGAGGATGGAGCCGCGGCTGTTGCCGGTGTAGCGCTCGGTGGTGGTCGGTGAGGCGACCTCCACCAGGTCGATGCGCGCGCCGATGCCCGGATAGCGCTGTTCCAGGAAGTCCCGGACGAACCGGGCCGCCTGCTGTTTGCGTGCCCGGTACGCACGGCGGTCGCGGTCGCGCAGGGCGCGCCAGTAGTCGTAGTCGCTGAAGTAGGTGCAGTGCAGGACGGACTTGCCCGGGGGCGCGAACCCGTCCGAGTAGCGTGAGCGCAACTGCACCACCAGGCTGTTCTGGAGGGCGCCGGGCAGTTCGGCGCCCTGTTCGGCGGAGAGCAGGTACGTCGTGCTGTGCGGGTCCGTGCCACCGCTCTCGCCGTCCACCGCGACGAAGACCGAGACCACGGCCGGGAAGAGGGCGCCGGGCCGGTCCAGGATCTCCTGGTAGAGCCGGTCGATCCGGGGGCCGGTGTACCGGCCTCCGAGGAGGCGGTGGACGGTGGTGGGGCCGTCGCAGGCGGCCACGACGTGGTCGGCGTAGTGCCGCTCCCCGCGCCGCAGCTCCACCCCGACGGCGCGGCCGTCCTCGACCAGAATCCGTTCGACCCGGGAGCGGTAGCCGATGACGCCGCCCAGCGAGGTGTACCGGTTCTCGATCGACCGGGAGAGGCCGAGCGATCCGCCCTGGGGGAAGCCCGCGTTGAGGTTGTGCGCGGCGGCCATGTTGAACAGGTAGGGCAGCAGCGGGAAGCCCTCGGGGTCCTGGAAGAAGATGTTGCGGAACGCCCGGCGCAGCAGGGGGTCCTGGAAGCGGTCGGCGAAGGTCTGCATGGGGGTGGCCGCCGTCCGCCACAGCAGCCGGAACGCCGGGAGGACGGTCCGCAGCATCTCGGCCCGCTCCCGTACGGTCTTCAGCGGCGGGGGCGTCAGGAAGGGGTGCAGGTCGAGGGCGGTGAACCGCCTCAGGTCGCGGCAGAAGGAGCGGATCTGGCGCGCGTCGGCCGGGGAGAGTTCCAGCAGGTGGTGTTCCAGCCGGTCCGGGTCGTTGTAGAAGGTGACGGACCGGCCGTCCACGTCCACGACCCGGTTGAACAGGTCGAAGTTGGCGATCGTCTTCCCGTCGAGCGCGCCGAGCTCGCGCCAGATCCGGTGGGCGTTGTTCCCCTCGGCCGTGCCGATCAGCCATTCGATGCAGTAGTCGAAGAGGTAGCCCTCGCGCGACCAGGCGGTGCAGCAGCCGCCCGGCAGTACGTGCTTCTCGAAGACGCGGGTCTCCATGCCGCTCATCTGGGCGTAGCAGCCTGTGGCCATGCCCGCGACGCCGGCGCCGATGACGATGACCCTGGGCCTGGCGCCCGGCGCGCGGTCGCGGGCGCTCCAGTCGGGTCCGTTCTCACGCCCGCTCACGTGTACCGCCTCCGGACAGGACGCCGCGCGAGAGGTCCGCGTTGAGCCTGGCGTACTCCTGGTCGAGCATCTCGGCGTGGGTGCCGAAGCCGTGCAGCAGGATCGTCCGGGTGGTGGAGCTGCCGTGCCAGGTGCCGGGCTCGCCCTGCTCGTAGCGGGCCTTCTTGTCCCGGTCCGAGATCACGGTCACCGGGGCGCTGACCGTGCCGAGGTTGGGGGTACGGCTGCAGAACCCGAGGTACTCCCGGGCCTGTTCGAGCGTCTCGCGGGCCACGATGTCGGAGCCGGTGTGCCGGTGCAGGTGTTCCCGGAGTTCGCGTTCGAAGCCGTCGACGTGTTCGTCGGTGAGCGCGTACGCCTCGGAGATCCGGTACGAGTCCATGATGACCACCCCGGAGACCTCGTGTGCCCGGCGTTCGAGTTCCTTGGCCACCTCGAAGGCGAGGTTCCCGCCGAGGGAGTAGCCCAGGAGCAGGCACGGGCCGTCGCCGGGGAGGGACTCGACCAGGTCGGCGTAGCGGGCCACCTTGTCCTCCCCGGTCAGGTAGTTGAAGGCGATCAGCCGGTACTCGGGCAGGTGGGCGGCGAGCTGGCGGTAGACCAGTCCGTGGCCGCCCGCCGGGGGGAAGCAGAAGACGGTCCGGCCGTCGGCCGCCGCCGCGTCGAAGCTGAGGTAGGGCCGGGCGTCGGCGGTCCGGCCGGTGACGGTCTCCTCGACCGCGCGGGCCATCGCGCGCAGGGTGGTGGCCCGGAACAGCAGGCTGACCGGGACGCTGACACCGAACTCGGTCCGCAGGTGGTGGATCAGTTCGATCAGTTTGACGGAGCTGCCGCCCACCGCGAAGAAGTCGTCCTGCAGGCCGGGGCGTTCCAGGCCGGTCAGGGACTGCCAGTACGCGGCCGTCCGCTTCTCGTAGAGCGTCACCGGGGGTTCGTACGCGACCGCGCCCGCGTCGGGGCGGGGAGCGGGCAGCGCCGCGGTGTCCACCTTGCCGTTGGGGGTCAGGGGCAGTGCGGTCAGGTCGGTGAAGTACGCCGGGATCATGAAGGACGGCAGGGACTCGCCGAGGTGCCTGCGCAGTGCGCGCGGGTCGAGCACGGCTCCGGCGGCCGGGACGCAGTAGGCGCACAGCACGCCTTCCGGGCCGTGGTCCCGGCGGACCGTCACGCAGACCTGGTCGATGTCGGGGCGGCGGGCCAGCTGGGACTCGATCTCGCCCGTCTCGATGCGGTGGCCGCGGATCTTGACCTGGCTGTCGGCGCGGCCGAGCAGGTGCACCACGCCGTCGGCGTCCCACCGCGCCAGGTCCCCGGTGCGGTAGAGGCGCAGCGGCTCGCCGTCGAGCACGCGGGTGGTGAAGCGCTCCGCCGTCTGGACGGGGTCGCCGAGGTAGCGGGTCGCGACGCCCGCGCCGCCGATCCAGATCTCGCCCCGTACGCCGGGGGGCACCGGTTCGCCGTTCTCGTCCAGGATGTACACGGTGCTGTTGGGGAACGGGCGGCCGATGGGGACCATCCGGCCGGGTTCGAGCCCGTCCACGGAGCCTTCGAAGTAGGTGCTGTCGATGGTGGCCTCGGTGAGGCCGTAGGAGTTGACCAGCCGGGTCCGCGGCCCGCAGAGGCCGCGCAGTCGCTGGTACTCCTCGACCTTCCAGGTGTCGGAGCCGACGATCAGCAGGCGCAGGAAGTCCAGGCGGACGCCGCCCTGCTCGCAGTGGTTCATCAGGCCGCGGACGACGGCCGGGACGAACTCGCCGCAGTCGACCCGTTCGGTCAGCATGGTGCGGTACAGGGCCGCCGTGTCGAACAGGAGGTCCCGGTCGGCGAGGACCAGGGTGCCGCCGGAGCAGAGCGCGCGGACCAGGTCGCCGGTGAAGACGTCGAAGGAGACGCCGGCCATCTGGAGGTGGACCCGGGCGTCGTGGCCGAGGCGGTACTCCTGGTGCCAGGCGGCGTACACGGAGGCGAGGCTGCCGTGGCTGACCTGGACGGCCTTGGGGTGCCCGGCGGAGCCGGAGGTGTAGATGACGTAGGCCGGGGCGTCCGGGCCGACGACGCTCTGCGGGTCAGCGTCTTCGGCGGCGTCGGCGTCGGTGTCGGCGTCGGCGTCGGTGGTCTCGTCCCGGTACAGGGCGTCCAGGGTGAGGACGGTGGGGGCGAGGCCGGCCAGTTCCGGCCGGTCGTGGTCGGTGACGAGGAGGACGGCGCCCGCGTGGCCGGCCATGTAGGCGAGGCGGTCGGCCGGGTGGCCGGGGTCCAGCGGCACGTAGCTGGCGCCGGCCCGGAGGACCGCCAGGATCGTGGTGATCAGTTCCGGTGACTTCTCCAGGCAGAGCGCGACGGCCGAGCCGGCGCCGACCCCCAGCCTGCGCAGCCGCCGGGCGGCCCGGCGGGAGTCGCGGTCGAGTGCGCCGTAGGTCGTCCGCCGGGTGGCGCCCGTGCGCGAGGGGGCCGCGACGGCGACCGCCTCGGGGTGTTCGGCGGCGATCCGGCCGATCAGCTCGTGGACGGGCGGCCCGGCGGGGGTCCGGCGGTCCGCCCCGCTCCACTCGCCGAGAATCCGGCGGCGCTCACCGGCGCCGAGGAGCTCCAGCGCGGTGGCGGGTTCCGTGGCGGGCGCGCGGGTCAGCTCGTCCAGCAGGGTGAGGTAGTGCGAGGTCATCCGGCGGACGGTGTCCGGGAGGAAGAGGTCGGTGTTGTACTTGAACACGCAGTGGAAGAGGCCGTCCGCACGGTCCTCGTAGGCGGACAGCGTGAGGTCGAACTGCCCTTCCTCCTCGGGGAGTTCGATGTACTCCAGCTGGTAGCCGTACTGCTCGGTGGCCACCTTGTGGGTGAGCAGGATGAACATGGCCTGGAAGACGGCCGAGCGGCTGGGGTCGTGCTGGAGGCCGAGCCGTTCGACCAGCAGGACGAACGGGTACTCCTGGTTGTCGAGCCCGCCCAGCACCGTGTCGCGCACCCGGCCGAGGAGTCCGGCGACCGAGGGGCGGTCCGCCAGGCCGACGTGGAGGGGCAGCGGGTTGACGAAGTAGCCGTAGGTGGAGGCGAACTCCTCCTGGGTCCGGCCGGTGACCGGGCTGCCGACGACGATGTCGTCCTGTCCGGAGTAGCGGTGCAGCAGCAGGTAGTAGGCGCTCAGCAGCACGGTGAACAGGGTGACGTTGTGCTCGCGGGCCAGTGCGTGGACGCGGGCGCCCAGCTCGGCGTCGAGCAGGAAGAACTCGGACGCGCCGTTGTGCGTCTGCACGGGCGGGCGCGGCTTGTCGGTGGGCAGGCTGAGGACCGGTACCTCGGCCGGCAGGTGTTCCTGCCAGTAGTCGAGCATCCGGCGCGCGTCGGGGCCGGCCAGGAACCCGTTCTGCCAGTTGAGGAAGTCGAGGTAGCGGGCGGGGACGGGCGGGAGTTCGACGGGGTGTCCCTGGCGCGCGCCCTCGTAGAGCGTGAACAGCTCCTCGATGAAGGTGAAGGTGGAGATCGCGTCCGAGACGATGTGGTGGACCGCCTTCATGATCACCCAGCGGTCCGGGCCGCGCCGGAACAGGTGGAGGCGGACCAGGGGGTCCCGTTCCAGGTCGTACGGCCTGCGGTACTCGTGGACGATCATCCGGTGGACAGTCTCCCACTCCTGCCCCTCGACCTCGTGGAGCCGGGTCTCGGCGCGGACCCGGCCGTCGATCCGCTGTACCGGCCGGCCGTCCTCCAGGACGAAGTTGGCGCGTAGCGAGGGGTGCCGTTCGACCAGGGTGCGGAAGGCGGTGAACAGCAGTTCCGGGTCGAGTGCGGTGCGGACCTCCACCGCGCCGCCGATGTTGTAGGCGAAGGCGTCCGGGTTGAGCTGCTTGAGGAACCACAGCGCTTTCTGGTTGTGCGTCAGCGGGTAGCGGTCCTCGTCGGTGTGCAGCTCGCCGCGGGGGCCCTCCTCCTCCTCGGCCCGGTCCAGGAGCGTGCTCAGGCCGTCGTACAGCTGCGCGACCAGCCCGTGGACCGGGGTGTTGCTCAGCAGGGCCACCACGGGCAGGGCGACACCGAGTTCGGTGTGGACCCGGGCCCGCAGCTCCATCGCCAGGAGGGAGTCGAGCCCCAGGGCGCCGAGGCTCTCCGCCGGGTCGACCCGGTCGGCCGGGACCCGCAGGACACCGGCGGCCAGTGCGGTGAAGTGGCCGGTCAGCCCCTGCCGGCGGGTCTCCTCGTCGGCCTCGGCGAAGGTCTGGAGGAACCCGCCCTCCCGGTCGGCCGGGCGGTCCTCGCAGGCCGCGGCCAGTTCGGCGACGAGGGGCGGCGGGGCGGGGTACCAGGCCAGGAAGACCGGCCAGTCGGTGATCGTGGCGACCAGGAGCTGGGCCCGGTCCTGTCCGAGCACCCGTTCCAGGACGGCCATGCCCGCCTCGGGCGAGAGCGAGCTCATGCCCCGGGCGTTGCGGTAGTGGTCGATGAGGCCGAGCTCTTCGATCATGCCGGTGGCCCAGGGGCCCCAGTCCAGGCTGAGGGCGGGCAGTCCCCGGGCCCGGCGGTGGTGGGCCAGCGCGTCCAGGAAGGCGTTGCCCGCGGCGTAGTTGGTCTGTCCGGCGGTGGTGAGGAGGGAGGCGATGGAGGCGAACAGGACGAAGTGGTCGAGCGGTTCGTCCCGCAGGTGGCGGTGGAGCAGCCAGGCGCCGATCACCTTGGGGTCGTACCCGGCGTCGAAGGTCTCGCGGTCCATCTCGGGGACGGTCGCGTCCCTGACCTGGCCGGCGAGGTGGAAGACGCCGGTGATCGGCGGGAGCTGGCGCTGCCGGTACCGGGCCAGCCAGTCCGTCAGGGCCACCTCGTCGGTGATGTCCAGGGCGGCCGGGATCGGCTGGGCGCCGAGTGCCTCCAGTTCCTTGACGAAGGCCACCCGCCGTCCGGCCGGGCTCTGCGGGTCGGTGGTCCCCCACTGCTCCCGTTCGGGCACCGGGGCCCGGCCGACCAGGATCAGCCGGCGCGCGCCGCGCTTGACCAGGGTGCGGCAGAGCAGCCGGCCGAGCGCGCCGAACGCGCCGGTCACCAGGTAGCTGCCGTCGGGCCGCAGCCGGGGCGGCAGGGGGCGGCTGAGGCCGGTGGGCGGGCGGAGCCGGCTGGTGAGGCGACGGCCGCCGCGCAGGGCGATCTCCTCCTCGCCGGTGTCGGGGAGTTCGCGCAGCAGGGCCTCGGCCTCGGCCCGGCGGGCGGTCCGGTCCGTGCCGTCGGCCGCCTCCAGGTCGATCAGCTTGCCCCGGTGGGCGGTCAGTTCCTGCTGCCACAGGACCCGTCCGACGCCCCAGGCGGGCGCGCCCAGCGGTTCGACGTGCTCGCCGTCGGCCACCGCCTGGGTGGAGCGGGTGACGATGTGGAGCCGGGCGCCGGGGCAGGCCGGGGGCAGTACCTGGGCGAGGGTGACCAGGGAGTAGGCGCCGACGCTGTTGTGGTGGCCGATCCCGTCCCGGTCGGTCGCGTCGAGCGGGGGCAGGTCCAGGTTCCACAGGTGCAGGACCGCGTCGAAGGGGGCGTCGTGGTCGGCGAGGAGGCGGCGGAGGTCGGCGGCGGAGCCGGGGCGGACCGTCGAGCTCCGGTCCCCGCGGCGGTACTCCTCGCCCGGACGGACCAGGTGGCAGGTCCCGCCGCGCGAGTCCACCAGCGCCGCGAGTTCGTCGGCGACGCCGCCGGTGTCGGCGAGGACCAGCAGGCGGTCCGGCGGGGCGGCTCCGGAGGGTTCCAGCGGCCGGTCGATCCAGACCGGTTCGGCCAGCCAGCCGTCGATCGTGGCGGTACCGACCGAGGCCGACGCCTGTTCGACGTCGACGGCGCGGAAGCCGGTGATCCGGCCGAGCGGTGTGCCGTCGTCGGTGTACAGGGCGATGTCGCCGGTCAGCGCCTCGTCGTCGCGGTGCGAGACCGTGGCGTGCGCCCAGAGGACCCGGTCGCCGGCCGGGGCGAGAGACACCTCCTCGATCGAGAGCGGCAGGCGGACGCCGCCGGTCCCCCGGTCCGTCAGGAGCTGGGGCGTCAGCAGGGTCTGGAAGCAGGCGTCGAGCAGCACCGGGTGGACGTGGCTGCCGGCCGCGTCCTCGGCGGACAGCGCGGCGGGGGCGATCTTGGCCAGGGCCTCGCCGGGGCCGATCCACACCTCCTCGATGCCCTGGAACTCCGGGCCGTAGTCGTACCCCAGCTCCGCCAGGGCCCGGTAGCAGCCGGTCCGGTCGAGGTGGCGCCCGCTGCGGGCGCGGACCGCCCCGGTGTCCAGAGGTGGGCCGCAAGGACGGCGCCGGCCGGTGTGCGCGGTGCCGGTCGCGTGGACGGTGGGGGTGTCCCCGGTGGTGGCGACGGTGAACCCGGCGGTCGCCGGGTCGAAGGAGAGCTGGACCCTGCTGGGCTCGGTCCCGGAGAGGAAGAGCGCCTTGTGCAGTTCGATGCCGGCCAGGGTCGCCTCGCTCCCGCCGGTCAGCGAGCGGACCGCCTGCACGGCCATCTCCAGGTAGCCCGCCGCCGGGAAGACCACGTTGTCCTGGATGCGGTGGTCGGCGAGGTAGGGCAGCCGCTCGGTGTCGAGGAGGGCCTCCCAGACGGGCCGGGCGGTCGCCATCCGGCGGCCGAGGAGGGGGTGGTCGAGCCGGCCGAGGCGGATCTGTTCCACCGCGGCGGGCTCCACCCAGTACCGGTCCCGCCGGAACGGGTAGCGCGGCAGCGGTACCGGTCGGCCCTCGGGCTGGAGCACCTCCCAGGCCAGGTCGGCCCCGAGGCTGTGGAGGGCGGCCAGTGAGCGGGTGAACTGCTGCGGCTCGTCCTCCTGGCGGCGGATCGAGGCGAACGCCCGGCCTTCGGCTCCCCTGCTGCTCAGGCATTCGCCGATCGCGTGGCCGAGCACGGGGTGCGGGCCGATCTCCAGGAACAGCTGGTGGCCGTCGTCGATCAGCCGGTCGACCGCCGCCCGGAACCGGACCGGGTGGCGGACGTTCTGCCACCAGTAGGCGGCGTCCAGTTCGGTGCCGCGTGCGACGCCCTCCCGCGCCGTCGTGTACAGCGGTACCCGGGCGGGTTCGGCCTTGAGGTCCGCGAGCGCGGTGAGGAGTTCGTCGCGGATCGGGTCCATCCGGACGCTGTGGTAGGGCACCTCGACGGTCAGGAGCTTGGCGAAGACCTGTTCCCGTTCCAGTTCGGCGGCGAGCAGCAGCAGGGTGTCCCGGTCGCCCGAGAGTGTGGTGGTGGCGGGGCTGTTGGCGGCGGCCACCGACACCTTGTCGCGGTGGGGGCGGATCAGGCGGGTCGCCTCGGCCTCCGAGAGGCCGACCGCGAGCATGGCGCCGGTACCGGCCAGCCGCTGCTGGAGCCGGCTGCGGTGCAGCACGATCCGTACCGCGTCCTGGAGGCTGTAGACCCCGGCCTCGTGGAAGGCCGCGACCTCGCCCGTGCTGTGGCCGACGATCGCGTCGGGGCGGACGCCTCGGCTGCGCCAGAGCGCGGCCAGGCCGGTCTGCACGGCGAAGTTGGCGGGCTGCGCGAGCCAGGTCCGCGCCATCCGCGAGGCGGACTCGGCTGCGGAGAGTTCGGCGACGAGGGACCAGCCGGCCTGTCGCCGGATCTCGCGGTCGCACTGCTCGACCGCCTCGCGGTAGACGGGTTCGCTCTCGAAGAGTCCGCGTCCCATGCCCCACCACTGCGGCCCCATGCCGGTGAAGACCCAGGTGAGCCGCCGTTGTCCGCGCTCGCGCCACCGGCCCTCCAGGACCCGGGGGTGCGGTTCGCCCCGCTCGAACGCGGCGAGGGCCTCGTCGAGCGACTGCGGCGAGCCCGGGGAGTAGACCACCGAGAGGCGGTGTTCGTGGTGCTGGCGCCGGTGGGCCAGTGTGTGGCCGAGGTCGGCGAGCGGGACGGGCGCGCCGTGGGTTCCGGCGAGTTCCCGCCTGATGCCCGCGGCGAGTTCGGGCAGCGCGGCGGGGTCGCGGGCGCTCAGCGGCAGGATCGTGCAGGCCGGTGTGCGGGCGGGCGGTACGGTCCGGGCGGGCGCCTCGCGTACGGGGGCCTCCTCCAGCAGGACGTGCGCGTTGGTGCCGCCGAAGCCGAACGAGTTGACCCCGGCCCGTGCCGGGCCCTCGTGCTCGGGCCAGTCCACGGTCCGGGTGGGGATCTCGTACGGGAGCGCGGTGGCGTCGATGCCGGGGTTGAGCCGTTCCAGGTTGATGTGTGCGGGGATGCGGCGGTGTTCGAGGGCGAGCGCGGTCTTGATCAGCCCGGCGATGCCCGCGGCGGACTCGGTGTGCCCGATGTTCGACTTGACGGAGCCGACGTAGCAGGGGGCGCCGGGTGCGCGGCCGATGGACAGCACCCGTCCCAGCGCGGCGGCCTCGATCGGGTCGCCGACCGGGGTCGAGGTGCCGTGCGCCTCCACGTACTGGAGGCTGCCGGGGGTGATGCCCGCTTCGGCGCAGACCCGTTCGATCAGGGTGGCCTGGGCGTCCGGGCTGGGCACGGTGATGCCGTTGGTCCGGCCGTCCTGGTTGACTCCGGAGCCGGTCACCACCGCGTGGACCGGGTCGCCGTCGCGCAGTGCGTCCGACAGCCGCTTGAGCACCACGACGCCGACGCCCTCGGCGCGGACGTAGCCGTCGGCCGAGGCGTCGAAGGCCCGGGAGCGGCCCGTGGCGGAGAGGAAGCCGCCCTTGGTCTCGGCGATGGTGTACTGCGGCGCCATGTGCAGCAGCGTGCCCCCGGCCAGGGCGAGGTCGCTCTCGCCGCGCAGCAGGCTCTGGCGGGCCAGGTGGACGGCGACCAGGGAGGAGCTGCAGGCGGTGTCGAGGGAGATGCTGGGGCCGCGGAAGTCGAAGCAGTGCGAGATGCGGTTCGAGACCATCGTCATCATGGTGCCGGTGGCGGTGTGCGCGGCCAGCGACTCGAACCCGAGGTCGGCGAACTGGAGGATCTTGTAGTCCAGGGTGAAGGCGCCGATGAAGACACCGACCTCGCGTCCCGCGAGCTCGGCGGGGTTCTGTCCGCCGTCCTCCAGGGCCTCCCAGGCCACTTCCAGCAGTTTGCGCTGTTGCGGGTCCATGTGGCCCGCCTCGCGCGGGCTGATCCCGAAGAAGGCCGGGTCGAACTCGTCGAAACCGTCGATGTATCCGCCCCGGCCGCCGACCATCCGGCCGGGTGTGGCCTTGTCGCGGCTGCCGAGCGTCGCGAAGTCGTAGCGGTCGGCGGGGGTGGGTGTGAGGCAGTCCCGGCCGTCGACCAGGTTCCGCCAGAACGTCCGGTGGTCGCTGGCGTTGCCGGGCAGGCGGCAGCCGATTCCGATGATCGCGATCCGGTCGGCGAAGGCCGTGTTGGGGGAATCCGTCATGGTCCAATCCGTGTGTCGTGGCGCCCTGGGGCGAGTCAGGGGGGTGCGTGCGCGACGCCGGGCAGGTCAGGCGGGTGGTCCGCCGGCCTTCGCGGTGGGGCGCCAGGGGTGGAGCAGGCTGGCGACGACGGCGCCGGTCCCCGGGAAGGCGGCCGGGTCCTGCAGGCCGACCGTCTCCGGGACCCGGCCGGGACGCCAGGTGAAGCTGCCGAACACGTGGTCCCAGAGCGGCAGGTCCGAGCTGAAGTGACCGGCCTCGGAGAGGTCGGTGCTGTGGTGCAGCCGGTGCTGCTCGGGGCTGACGACGAGGTGGTTGAGCCGGCCGATGCGGACGTCGATGTTCGCGTGGACGAAATATCCCTGGACGAGGACGAACATCCCGACGGCGAAGACCGACTCCCGGGAGAATCCGACGAACGCCAGGGAGAACTGGACGGCGGCCTGGGCGAGGAGTACGTCGAGGACGTGGTTGACGCCGTTGTTGGCGACGTTCACCTTTTCCGGCACGTGGTGCACGCCGTGCAGCCGCCACAGCCAGCGGTTGTGGTGGGACCACCGGTGCACCAGGTATCCGGCCAGGGAGCCGGTGAGCAGGGCCAGCGGGATCTCGGCCCAGAGCGGGAGCGCCGGCCGGGGCGGCGAGAGGGTGGAGACGACGGACGAGACGAGCACCTGGGCCAGCGCGCCCCCCGCCATGGTCAGCAGGAAGTGGGCCGAGTACCAGCCCAGTTCGCGGGGGCTGGGGTGCCAGTCGGGCCGGTGGGGGATCAGCCGTTCCAGTACCGCGAGGTAGGACATGGTCCCGATGAGGAACAACGGGCTGACCCGCCCGGGGTCGTAGGAATGGCGCAGTGTCGCCACGACCGTGGCGACCATGGCCAGGAGCAGCACCGGATAACCGGCCCGGCGCAGGAGCGGGAACCATAGGATCTTCGGATCATGAACGATGTCCCGCCACACCTGGAATCCTCCCGCACCTGTTCTGTCGCCTCCCCGCAGAGATCTTTCGGATGTTAGCGGAATTCGACGGCCACAGGGCCAATCGGCGTGATATCCGAAACAAGTCCGATAAACGACGCGATACTTTTGTCATTTATTCATAATGGATATTTCAGGGCCGAACGGCCGAATATTCGGTCACGCATTCGGCCCTGTATTCGATCGGGTGTTCCGGGGGCGTTCATGGCGGCGGTTCGGCCCCGGCGCCCCGGCGCCCGTGCCTATGGTGGCGTCGACCGCTGCCGCCGCCCGCCGCAGCGCCAACGGGCCTGGAGGTGTCATGTCCTTCACGATCGAGGAAGAGGCTGTCCGCGACCGGCGGCTGCCGCCCCTGCACCGGCTGACCTACGCCGAGGTGGGCCCGCCCCGGCCGACCACCCTGCCGAACGGCACACCCGCCTGGCTGATCACCCGCTACCAGGAGGCCCGGCAGGTGCTGACCGACCCCAGGTTCAGCCGGGCGGAGCTGCTGGCCCCGGACGCCCCGGTACTGGGCGACGCGGCGGACGTGGCCACCAGCCCGGCCTCGATCTTCAACCAGGACGGCGAAGGCCACCGGCGGCTGCGCCGCACCGTGCAGAGCGCCTTCACCCCGCGCGCCGTCGCGGGCTGGGAGCCCTGGGTGGCCTCCGCCGTCGAACAGGTGCTGGACACGATGGAGGCCGCGGGCCCGCCGGCGGACCTGGTCGCCTCGTTCACCCGGCCGCTGCCGTTCGCCGTGACCAGCCGGCTGATGGGTCTGGAAGGGCTGGACGCGGAGCGGCTGGGCCACTGGACCGGGTACGTCCTCGCGGAGGACCGGCCCGCCGAGGAGGTCGCCGCGGTCCTGGAGGAGTTCGCCGGGTTCGCGGCGGGGCTGATCGCCGAGCGGCGGCGCGCGCCCGGGGAGGACCTGGTCGGCCGGCTGGTGCGGGCGGCGGACGAGGACGGCGCCATCCCCGAGGAGCAACTGGTCCACCTGGTCTGCGGCCTGGCGTCGAGCGGCAACGAGAGCACGACCGGAATGCTCGGCAACTCCCTGGTGTACCTGCTGGGGGAACGGCGGGACGCCTGGTCCCGGCTGGCCGACGACGGGGCGGCGGCGCTGGCGACCGAGCGGCTGCTCCACGCCATCCCGCTCGGCGACGAGGAGAGCAGTACCCGCCGGGCCGTCGAGGACGTGGAGATCGGCGGGGTGTCCATCGCGGCCGGCTCGGTCGTCGCCGTCAGCTTCGGCAGCGCCAACCGCGACCGGAGCGTCTTCCCCGGCGAACCCACCGGCGACCTCTTCGCCCCGCTGGAGGCGGCCAGCATGGCCTTCGGCGCGGGTCCGCACCACTGCCTGGGCGCCAGGCTGATCCGGATGGAGATGCGCCTCGCGCTGCGCGGCATCGCCGCCCGGTTCCCGGAGCTGCGGCTCACCGAGCCGGTGGAGTCCATCGCCTGGCAGCTGGGCTCCACCACGCGCAGCCCGGAGCGGCTGGGCGCGGCCTGGTGAGCAGCTGACGGCCCCCCGGCCCGGGGTGACGGACCCGCATCCGGGCCCGGTCCGGCCCAGGCGGCGCGGGCCCTGGCCGGGGGCCGGGCCGGGGGCCGGCCGATAGCTCTGGGTCAGAGGTAAAATGGTGGGGTGTCCACCGATGTGCTGGACGAATCGTTCGCCGACGCCCTCTCCGGTGTCCAGCGGCTGATCCGACGGAGGCTGCGGGACGGGCTCACCGCCCCCGCGCTGCGGGGCGCGCAGATCGAACTGGTGCGCCTGGTGGCCTCGTGCCCCGGAATCCGGGTCCGCGCCGCCGCCGGAAAGCTCCATCTCGCCGGTAACTCGGTGTCCACGCTGGTCAACCAACTGGTGCGGGCGGGATACCTGATCCGCGAGACCGACCCCGCCGACCGCCGCTCCGCGCTCCTGCACGCCACTCCCGCCGCCCTGGCCAGGCTGCGGGACTGGCAGGAGCGGCGCGACGCGCTCGTCCACGCGGAGCTGGCGCGGCTCGGTCACGCCGACCGGGCCGCACTCGCCGCGGCCCTGCCCGCGCTGCGCAGACTTGCCGAGAACCTGGCCGAGGAGGCGCACGACCCATGAGGACCGACCCCGCCCACACCCTGCCGGCCGAGCCCGGCGAGGGCCCACCGCCCCTGCCCGACGCCGTGCTGACCAGCGGTCTCACCTACGCGTTCGGCGAGCGGCGGGCCGTCGACGGGCTCGACCTGGCCGTCGCGCCGGGCGAGGTGTTCGGGCTGCTCGGGCCGAACGGCGCCGGGAAGACCACCGCGATCCGCTGCGTCACCACCCTGCTGCCGGTGCCCGCCGACCGGGTGCGGGTGTTCGGGCACGACGCGGCCAAGGAACGGATGGCCGTCCGCCGGCTGCTCGGCTACGTACCGCAGCAGCTGTCGGCCGACGCCGGGCTGACCGGCCGGGAGAACGTCTCCCTCTTCGCCCGGGTCTTCGACGTCCCGCGCCGCGAGCGCGCCGAGCGGGTGGCCCAGGCGCTGCGGGCGGTCGATCTCACGGACGCCGCCGACCGGCTGGCCAAGACCTACTCCGGCGGCATGATCCGCCGCCTCGAACTCGCCCAGGCCCTGGTCAGCGCGCCCCGGCTGCTGGTCCTGGACGAACCGACGATCGGGCTGGACCCGATCGCCCGCACCAGTGTGTGGGAGCACATCAACGCCGTGCGCCGGGCCACCGGCATGACCGTGCTGGTGACCACGCACTCCATGGACGAGGCCGACCAGTACTGCGACCGGGTCGCGCTGATGCACCGCGGGCGCATCCACGCCCTCGGCACCTCGCACGAGCTGCGCGCCGCGCTGTGGGAGCGGCTCCGGGTGGCCGGTACGGCAGAGGGGGACACCCTGCCGACCCTGGAGGACGTCTTCCGGGACGTGGCCGGCCACGGTCTCGACCGTCAGGGAGGCGACTTCCGTGATGTCCGCAGCACCCGCAGCACCGCGTCCCGTCTCGGCTGAGAAGCAGGCCGACGCGTTCGGACTGCTCCTGGTCCCGCCACAGGCCCGTACCGGCCGGATGGTCCTGCCCTCCCGGGTCGTGGCCTTCTGCGTGGTGGAGCTCCAGAAGCTGCGCCACGACCGCACCGAGCTGTACACCCGGGCCGTGCAGCCCGCCCTGTGGCTGCTGATCTTCGGCGAGACCTTCACCCGGATCAAGGCCATCCCGACCGGCGGCGTCCCGTACATCGACTACCTGGCGCCCGGGATCATCGCCCAGTCCGCGATGTTCATCGCGATCTTCTACGGAATCATGATCATCTGGGAGCGGGACGCGGGCGTCCTCGCGAAACTGCTGGTGACACCCACTCCCCGGTCCGCGCTGATCACCGGCAAGGCGTTCGCGGCGGGTGTCAAGGCGCTGGTCCAGGCGGTGGTGGTGATCGTCATCGCGGCCCTCCTCGGCGTGGCCATGACGTGGAACCCGGTGAGGCTGGCCGGTGTGGCCGTCGCGGTGGTCCTCGGTTCGGCCTTCTTCTCCTGCCTGTCGATGGCCATCGCCGGGATCGTCCTCACCCGTGACCGGCTGATGGGCATCGGCCAGGCCATCACCATGCCGCTGTTCTTCGCCTCCAACGCCCTGTACCCGGTCTCGATCATGCCCGGCTGGCTCCAGGCCGTCAGCCGGGCCAATCCGCTGAGCTACCAGGTCGACGCCCTGCGGGGGCTGCTCCTGGGCACCCCGTCCCATCTGGCGCTGGACTACGGGGTGCTGGCCTTCGCCGCGGCCCTCGGCATCGTCGCGGCCTCGTCGCTGCTGGGACGGCTGGCCCAGTGAGGGCGCGGTGACGGCTCAGCGGGCGAGGCCCTCGACCACCTCGGCGCCGGGGAGTTCGGCGAACAGCTTTCCGGGGGCGAGGAGTTTGCCCCGGCGCAGGCCGCTGCCGACCAGGACGTAGGGCAGGTCCACGACGGCGGAGTCCACCAGCAGCGGCCAGCCGGCGGGGAGGCCGATCGGGGTGATGCCGCCGTACTCCATGCCGGTCAGCTCGACGGCGGTCTCCATCGGCGCGAAGGAGACCTTGCGGGCCCCCAGCCGGCGCCGGACCACGCCGTTGACGTCGGCGCGGGCGGCCGACGGCACCACGCAGGCGGCCAGCGTGGTCCCGCTGCCGCGCCGGGCGGCCACCACCACGCAGTTCGCCGAGCGTTCCAGCAGTTCGGGCCCGTAGTGGGCGACGAAGGCGGCGGTGTCGGCGATCGCCGGATCGGTGTCGATGTAGAGGATCTGGGCGGCCGGGACGCTCCCGCTCCAGCCGCGGATCGCGTCGGCCACCGGCCGGGGCAGCGCGTCGAGGCGGTCGGGGGCGGGGCGGACGTCGTCGAAGGAACCGATGGGGGCGTTCATCCCCGCACCCTAAGGGCCGGGACGTGCGGGGGCGGGGGCGGGGTCAGGCGGAGCGGGCGAGGTCGCCGGGGTCGACGCCGTGGGCGAAGGGCAGGCCGTGGGCGTACCGCTCCACCTCGTCGACGGCCCAGTGCGCCATCCGGGTCAGCTCGTTGCCGAGCGAGCCCGCGAGGTGCGGGGTGAGGAGCACGTTGGGCAGGGTGTAGAGCGGTGATCCGGGCGGTGGCGGCTGCGGGTCTGTGACGTCGAGGACGGCGTGGATGCGGCCCGACTCCAGTTCGGCGACGAGGGCGTCGGTGTCGACGAGGGAGCCGCGGGCGGTGTTGACGAGGGTGGCCCCGTCCGCGAGGAGCCCGAGCCGTCTCGCGTCGAACATGTGCCGGGTCCCGGGGAGTTCGGGCGCGTGGACGCAGACCACGTGGGCGCGCGGGACGAGTTCGTCCAGCGGGAGCGGCTCCACCCCGAGGGCGGCGGCCTCCTGCGGGCCGACGTACGGGTCGTACAGCAGGACGTCGAGGTCGAAGGGGCGCAGCAGCTCGATGACGCGGCGGCCCGTCCGGGAGGCGCCGACGATCCCCACGGTGCGCCGGTAGTTGCCGTGCCCGGCGAAGCCGGGCAGGAGGTCGGGCGCGACCCGGGTGCGGCAGTAGTGGCGGGAGGTCTCCAGTACCCGTTTGTTCGCGAACAGGATCGCGGCGAGGGTGAACTCGGCGACGGCCAGGGCGTTGGCGGTCGCGGCGCAGGAGACGGTGACGCCGCGGGCCCAGACGGCCGGGGTGACATGGCTCTTGACGGAGCCGGCGGCGTGGACGACGGCCTTCAGCGCGGGCAGGCGGTCCAGCGCGTCCTCGTCCAGGAGGGGCGAGCCCCAGTGGGTGAAGAGCAGCTCGGTGGCCGCGAGCAGCCCCGGGTCGGCGGTGCGGTAGTCGGTGACGAGCAGGGCGGTGTCCGCGTCCGCGACGCGGGAGAGCCGTTCCAGGGCGGGCGTGCCGAGCAGGGCGCGGTGGACGGGGGCGCCCATGGCCAGCAGGGTGCGCGGGGTGCCGGGGGCGCTCGGGGGGTACGGGGTGCGCGGCATCGCGCGGCTCCGGGGTCTCGTACGGGACGACGGTCGGACGGGGTGGACGGGTGGGGTGGACGGGGGTGGCGGGACCATCGTTCGGCCGGGGCCGGGCGGGGTCAAGGACGGACGCGCGTGAGAACCGCACCGGCGGTACGGCCGAGGGGCGCCGGGTGCCCGTGGCTCCCGCACCACGGGCACCACAGGCGCCACGGGTCCCTGCCGTCCACGCCCTCTTGTGGGCCGGTGACGGTCTCTTGAGAATGCACATGACAATCGAAGGGTCTTCGGTCACCTTGCCGTCGCCAGTCATCGGAGGGGAACCCCACATGAAGAAGCCTCTCGCCGGAGCACTGCTCTCCCTGCTCCTGCTGGGGGTGACGGCCGCACCGGCCGTCGCCTCGGCGCCCACGGAGAAGGCCGCGCCCGCCGTAGCGGTCGGCTACGCGGGGACGGTCGCGCTCAGCAACTGTTCCGGCGCCGTCGTCCGCGCGCCCGGCTCCCAGCCGGGCGATCCCGCCCTCGTCCTCTCCAACGGGCACTGCCTGGAGACCGGCTTCCCGGCGGCCGGCGAGGTCGTCAGGGACCGGCCCTCGACCCGCTCGTTCTCGCTGCTCAACGCGGCCGGCACCAAGGTCGCGACCCTGCGCGCGAGCAAGGTCTCGTACGCGACGATGACCGACACGGACATCTCCGTCTACCAGCTGACCCGGACCTACGCCCAGATCCAGAGCCAGTACGGCATCGGCGCGCTGACCCTCGACACCGTCCGCCCGGCGCAGGGCTCGTCGATCAGCGTGGTCTCCGGGTACTGGAAGCGGATCTACACCTGCTCCGTGGACGGCTTCTCCTACCGCCTCAAGGAGGGCGACTGGACCTGGAAGGACTCGGTCCGCTACACCCCGGCCTGCAACACCATCGGCGGCACCTCCGGCTCACCGGTGATCGACACGACGACCGGCAAGGTCGTCGCCGTGAACAACACCGGCAACGAGGACGGCGCGCGCTGCACGGTGAACAACCCGTGCGAGGTCGACGAGAACGGCGTGGTCACCGTCCGCCAGGGCATCAACTACGCCCAGCAGACCCACACCCTCGTCCCCTGCATAGGCGCGGGCAGCGTGATCGACCTGAACCGGCCCGGCTGCGCCCTGCCCAGGCCGTAGGCCCCGGCCGCTCCCCCGCGGGCCGTACGCGCCGCCCTCGTCCGGCGCGTACGCTCTGCGAGGAGCACGGCACGACGATGAGGAACAACGATGAGCAGCGATTCCCCGGCCAGGATTCTCCTTGTGGCGAAGGACCGCAGACTGTGGTCGCTGCTGGAGCGCCTGCTCACCGGCACGGGGTTCGCCGTGGTCGACGGGGGCGGCGGCGCGGAGACGGTGGCCCTGCTGGACCGTGACGGCCCGATCGGCCTGCTGATCTGTGAGCGTACGGGGCCGGGGCTGGACGAGGTGGCGCTGTTCGAGGAGATCCGCGCCCACCCCGTTCACCGGCTGCTGCCGATCCTCGCACTGCCCCCGGCGGACCCGGAGTGCACGGTCCAGGCACTGCGGGCGGGCGTCGACGCGTGTCTCGCGAAGCCGTTCCACCCGGCCGAGTTCCTCGCCCAGGTCCGGCGGCTCACCGGCCGGCAGGCGTGAGCGAGGCCGTGCGGCGGGCCGTCCGGTAGGCCCTCGGGGTGGTGCGGGTGAGCCGGCGGAAGTGGCGGCGCAAGCTCTCGGGCGAGCCGAACCCGGCCTGGACGGCGACCTCCTCGGCCGGGCACTCCCCCCGCTCCGCAGGTGGCGGGCCCGGTCCGGCCGGGCCCGCAGGAGGTACTGGAGCGGGCTGAGCCCCGTGTGTTCGCGAAAGCGCCGGTTGAGGGTGCGGACGCTGGTCCGGGCGCGAGCAGCGCGACCACTGACATGCCCGCGACCCTATCCGGCCGGTCGCCACCACCGTCTCCCGGCCGTGCCCGCCCGCCCGCGGGGCCCGTAGGCACCGCCCCGTACGTACGTCGGCCCTGGTGCTGTGAACGGAAAGGTTCACCGGCCCGTGGCGTCCGGCACGGCCACAGCACCGGCCGCGCGCCGGACCTGGTCGCGCGCGTCGATCGTCCGGGCGATCCAGCCGCGGTAGGCGGGCAGGGAGGTCCAGATGCCGGGGCCGGTGGCGCAGTACGGGTCGCTGCCCGTGTCGCCGTCGCCGGAGCTGCGGTACTCGCTGCCGACGCGGACCGTACCGGTCGGGCGGGCCTGCGTCCGCTGGACGCAGTGGCCGGCGGTGATCACCCATTCGGGGTCGATCAGGGCGCCGCCGCAGACGCCGTGGAGGGTGGTCCCGTCGTACTCCATGGTCATCGGGACGGAGACCATGAAGGAGTAACGCTCGCTGGAGTCCTCGCCGTTGACGACGGCTCCGGCGGTGCCGCTCGCCGCCGTGGCGCACAGCACGGTGGCCGCGCCGACCGCCGCCGCTCTCGCCGGCAGACGGCGTACGGTGCGGGCGGGCGCCGTCCCCTGGCGAGGGGCGGGGGCGGAGGCCGGGTGGTTCATGGTGGTGTCCGTTTCCTTCGTGGTCGTCATGTTCCGCACGGCTGGCGGGCGTTGTCCCGCCCGCGCCGTGGGTTCCTCCATCCTCCGCGCGGCAAGTCGGCCGAAAAAACCGGCCGCGGTACCACTCCGGGTTAAATTCTGGCCATGTCAGTGGTCGCGCTCATCGTGTTCGACGGAGTCCCCGCCCCTCACCTCACCACCCCCGGGCTGATGTTCGACGCCGCCTCCCGCAGTTCCTACCACCGTGTCCCCTACGAGCTGCGGATCTGCGCCGCTTCGGGCGCCGGCCAGGTCGCCACCGGGGCTCCCGGGGCGCTGCGGGTCGCCACCCCCTGGGGGCTCGACGGCCTGGCCGGCGCCAAGGCGGTGGTGCTGGCCGGTTCGGAGGGGTTCCGCCGCGACCCGCCGCCCGGGGTGCTCGACGCGGTGCGCGCCGCGGCCGCCCGTGGCAGCCGGGTCCGCGCGATCGGGACGGGCGTGTTCGCCCTCGCGGCCACCGGTCTCCTCGACGGGCGCCGGGCCACCACGGACTGGCGGCACACCGGAGAACTGGCCCTGCGCCATCCCCGTGTCGACGTGGACCTCGGTGACCGGGTCGTGGCGGACGGGCCGTTCCTCACCTCGTCGGGGGTGTTCGGCGGCAAGGACCTCTGTGTGCGCCTGATCGAGGAGGACCATGGCGAGCTGCCCGCGAACGAGGCCGACCGGCAGCTCTTCCTGATGCTCCCGGACCCCTCGGACGTGCTGGGGGCGGGCCGGGGCACGGGCGACGGCCGCGCGTTCGGGGCGACCACGCGCTGGATGGAGGAATGCCTGGACCGCCCGCCGGCCCTCTCCGACATCGCGGCCCACGCGGGTATCAGTGTCCGCAGCCTCAACCGGCGTTTTCGGGCCGACACGGGGATCACCCCGCTCCAGTACCTGCTGCGCGCCCGGGTGCGCAGGGCGCAATGGCTGCTGGAACACTCCGGCACCCCGGTCGATCTCATCGCGGCCCGGACCGGTCTGGGAACGCCCGCCAATCTCCGGCACCATTTCCAGCGTTTCAACGGCACTACCCCGGTTGTCTACCAGGCGGCCTTCCACACCTTGGTCTCCGTGTTCACCACGGAATAGTCAGAGAATGCTTTCTTCGCGGTTCCTGATGATCTGTCCTGTCCAAAAGGGCTGACGGGAAGGGTCTGAGGTGTCACGATGATCCGTGCTTCCACAGCAGTGCCGGGGCGGTGCACCGTACGTGCGGTGACATCGCGCCCGGCAGCCCTACGCCAAGAAGGGGCCGGGACCGACCATGAACGCCACGCCATTCATATCTCCTTTAGACGGCGGCCAGGGCTTGGACGAGGACCAGGTACGGCTCTACTACAGCCGTAAGACCGGAGACATCCTCCACAAGTACGGGCCGGGCCCGCGCGTGCATTTCCACGTAGGGCTTTTCCCGGACGGTGTCCATCCGGGAACCACCGTCCCGCAGAGCGTCCTCAAGGCCCGCATAACCGGGTCGCAGGAGGCGATAGTCGAATACGCGGCCCGGTCCTGGGGCGCGTACGAGAGGCCGCCGCGGCGGGTCCTCGACATCGGCTGCGGTCTGGGCGGGGGCTCCCTGTACTGGGCGCAGCAGCACGGGGCCTCGGTCACGGGTCTGACCGTCGCGGCCGAACACGTTCCGCTGATCGAGCACTTCGCCCGGCAGGCGGGCGTGGGCGACCGGGTCTCCCCCTCGCTGGGGGACGTCCACGAGTTCACCACCGAGCACGCCTTCGACGCCGCGTACGCCAACGAGAGCAGCGGCTACATGGACCGGACCCGGCTCTTCGAGGTCGTCGCGCGGGCGCTGAGGCCCGGCGGGTGGTTCGGCATCCAGGAGCACTTCGTGTGCCGGCCACAGTGGCGGGAGTTCATCGACGGCTACTACCGGACCAGGCTGGGCACCCGGTCGGAGTACCTGAGAGCCGCCGAGGCCGCCGGTCTCCAACTGGCCCGGGACGAGGACGTCACCGACCGGGTGTGCGAGTTCTGGGTGCAGTCGATGGCCTGGAACACCGCCGAGGCCGACCGGATCAGGTCGGGCACCGCACAGGCGGGCTGGACCCGCGAGCGGCTCCAGGAATCGACCGCCGTGCACGGCAAGTTCTTCCGCGTCTGGCGCGACCACGCGGTGGAGACCCGGCTGATGCTCTTCCGGAAGGGGTGCTGAGGATGACCGTGACGGAGCGTCCTTCCCGCATCGGGCGGCCCCTGCCGCCCTTCTACTGCCCTCTCCCCCTGGAGCCGGGGCTCGTCCATCCACGGGCGAAGGAGCTGGAGGAGCGGGCGGTGGAGTGGGTCGACGCGTTCGGCCTCTATCCCGACGCGACCGAGCGGGCCTGGGGCCTGGCGACCCGCAGCGCCGACTTCTCCTGCCGCATCGTCCCCCGGGGGGAGGTGGAACCGCTGCTGCTGTTCATCGAGTGGAACTACTGGGCCAACGCCGTCGACGACTGGCAGGACTCGGGGGCGGCCGAGATACGGACGGCCGCCGTCGCGGATCACGGCGTACGGCTGCTGCGCACCCTGGAGGCGCCCGGCGCGGCCGTGCTGCCCGATGGTCCGATGACGCGGGCCCTGGTGGATCTGGTGACCCGGACCCATGCCGTGCTGACCCCGTTCGAGCTGCGCAGATTCACCGAGGGGACACGGGACTGGCTGCTCGGGGCGGCCTGGGAGGCGGCGAACGCGGAGCGCGGTGCGATGCCGGGTCTCGCGGACTTCGCCGCCATGGGGACGCTGGCGAACGGCACCCGTTTCTCCCTCACCTGGTCGGACGCGGCGAACGGAATCCGGCTCTCGCCCGAGGTGCTGTACGCGCCGCCGCTGCGGGCCCTGACCGAGGCGGCGGGTTTTGTCGTCAGCGCCGACAACGACCTGTTCTCGTACGACAAGGACGACCACGTCGAGCCGTGGGAGGTGAATCTCGTCAATGTCCTCGCCCGGCAGGAGGGCTGCACCCCGCGTGAGGCGGTGCCGCTCGCGGTGGCCCTGCGGGACCGGGTGATGAGCCTGTTCGTGCGGTTGCGGGGGCAGCTGGCGGACGGGGCGGGGGAGCCGCTCGCCCGGCATCTGGAGGCGCTCGGCCACTATGTGGCGGGCAGCATCGCGTGGCAGGACCGGGCGCCCCGCTACGCCGCCCCCCGCAACCGCAACGAACTGCCGTTGCCGCAGGCGCACTTCGCGGTCCGTTTCACCACCACCCCGAGCGACGGCCGCCAGGGGCCGCCGCCGCTGCCCGCGCTGGCCTGGTGGTGGGAGCAGCTGCGCCCCGTGTGAGGTGGTGCGGGAACGCTACGGGGCCCTGCCGCTGCGGCAGGGCCCCGTGGTGGGCGCGGGCTCCTCAGGAGATGCCGAGGAGCCGGCGCCACCAGCTCGGCCGGCGCCTGCGCGCGGGCCCCGGCCGGGCGGGGCGGCCCGGGGACGGGTTCCCGGTGGTGGCCGCGGTCGCGGTGCGGGGCGCGTCCGGGGTGTGGCCGGACGGCTGCGCGTAAGGGTAGGTGTCCGGCTCCTGCACCGCGCGCGGGGCGAACCGTACGGGCAGGGAGAGCAGGTGGCGGGACATCAGCGTGCCGTGCCAGCGCAGTTCGCTGACGTCGATGGCGAGCTGGATGTCGGGCAGGCGGTCGAGCAGCACCTCGATCCCGGTGTCCGCGATGGCCCGGCCGATGTCCTGGCCGGGGCACTCGTGGGGGCCGCTGCTGAAGGCGAGGTGGGAGCGGTTGCCGTGGACGGAGGCCGCGGGGTCGGGCCGGATCTGCGGGTCGACGTTGCCCGCGGCCAGGCCGAGCAGGAGCATGTCCCCGGCCCTGATCTGCTGGCCGCCGAGCCGGGTGTCCCCGGTGGCCCAGCGGCCGAGGATCGTGTTGATCGGCGGGTCGTCCCAGAGCACCTGTTCGAGGGCGTCGGGCAGGGTCATGTGGCCGCCGGAGAGGTTCGCGCGGAACCGCCGGTCGGTCAGGACGGTCCGCAGGGTGTTGGCGATCAGGTTGGCGGTGGTCTCGTAGGCCGCGATCAGGACGACCCGCAGGTGCATGAGCACCTCGGTGTCGGTCAGCTGCGCGGGATGTTCCAGCAGCCAGGAGGCCAGGTCGCGGGCGGGGGCCGTCTTGCGTTCCCGGACCAGCTGTTCCAGGGTCGCGGTGACGTACCGGTCGCTCTCCAGGGCCGTCTCGGTGCCCTGGAGCATGTCGCGGGCCGCCTTGACCAGCCGGGGGCCGTGCTCGTCGGGTGCTCCGGCGAGCTGGGTCATGACCAGCATGGGGAGCTGGTCGGAGAAGGCGGAGACCAGGTCGGCGCGGCCGTCGGCGGCGATCCGGTCGACGAGCTGGTTGGCGAAGCGCGTCACGTAGCGGCGGATGCCGCGCCGGTCGAACCGTTGCAGGGAGTCCATGACGGCGCCGCGCAGCCGTTCGTGGACGGGTCCGTCGGTGAAGTTGCACACCGGCACCCAGGAGACCATGGGGCCCAGCGGGGTGTCGTCCGGGACCCGGCCCTCCTGCTGGTCGCGCCAGCCGCGCGGGTCGCGGGCGAACCGTGAGGGGGTCCGGGCCACGTCGAGGTTCTCGCGGTGGCCGAGGACGAGCCAGGCGCGCAGGTCCCCGTGGACCAGGACCGGGGCGACCGGGCCGTGTTCGGCGCGCAGCCTCTCGTACAGGCCCATGGGGTCCGCCTCCGCCTCCGGGCCGTGGAGGCGGTGCAGGACGCCCTGGGTTCCCAGGGCGTGGGCCGGGCATCCGGGCGGTGGGGTGGGGTGGGTGCTCACAGTGCCTCCGGAGTCGCTGCCTGGCTGTGCAGGTAACGCATGAGGGTCAGCAGGACGTCGCGGGCGGAGTCGCGCCGGCGGGCGTCGCAGACGAGGATCGGGACCGTGGGGGGCAGGTCCAGGGCCTGGCGCAGCTCTTCGAGCGGGTGCGCGGGGGCGTCGGGGAAGGAGTTGACGGCCACGACGAAGGGGACTCCGCGTTCCTCCAGGCGGCCGATGACGTCGAAACTGATCTCCAGTCTGCGGGTGTCGAGGATCACGACGGCGCCGAGCGCCCCTTCGAAGAGCCCGCGCCACAGGAACCAGAAGCGTTCCTGGCCGGGGGTTCCGAAGAGGTAGAGCACGAGTTCGTCGTTGATGCTGATGCGCCCGAAGTCCATGGCCACGGTCGTGGTGGTCTTGCGGGCCACGCCGCGCGTGTCGTCGACCCCGACGCCCGCTCTGGTCATGGTCTCCTCGGTGGTCAGCGGCCGGATCTCGCTGACCGCGCCGACCATGGTGGTCTTCCCGACGCCGAAGCCGCCGACGATGACGACCTTGACGGCGGTGGTGGCCGTCTGGGGGAGTATGTCCTCGCTCCGCGGCCCGACGAGCGGGTCAGAGTTTCTGTAGTCCATCGATCACTGCCTCGATCAGAGCAAGGTCGGGAAGTTTGGCGGCGGGCACGGGCGGGCGTACGAGCACCCGTTTCTCGGCCAGCAGATCACCGACGAGTACGGTCACCACGCTGACCGGGAGGCCGGCGTAGGCGGAGAGCTCGGCCACGGACAGCGGCGCCTGGCACATCCGCAGGATCGCGGCGTGTTCGGGCTGCATCTCGGGTTTGGCGGGCGCTTTGGCGACGACCAGGGTCACGAGGTCGAGCCGGGCGCTGGTGGACGGTTCGCTGCGCCCGCCGGTGATGACGTAGAGCCGTTCGGGGCTGACCTCCTCCCAGCTGGTGGGCGGCTCGGTCACGCGGGCTGCCCGTCATGTCGGGGCGGGCTGCTCAGGTGCTCTCCAATCCGGCTCACCAGGTCGCGCATCTGCGCTCCCATCAGGCCGGCGTCGACGCCCTCGTCGGCCAGGACCGCCAGGTAGGAGCCGGCTCCCGCGGCCATGAGGTAGAAGAATCCGCCGTCCATCTCGATGACGACCAGACGCATCCGGCCCTCGGAGTGGGGCAGTTCGGCGGCGACCGCGCCGGCCAGGCTCTGCAGCCCCGCGCAGGCCGCCGCCAGGCGGTCGGCCGTGTCCGTCTCGGCGCCGAACTGTGCCACGCACAGGCCGTCCGCGGAGAGCACGATCACGTGCCGTGTCTGCGGTACTCCGGCCGCGAGGTCCTTGAGCATCCAGTCCATGCTGCTTCGCTGTTGCATCACTGCTTACGTCCCTTTATTTCGCTGTACCCGACGCGGCGTCGCCGGCCTGGCCGGGTGAACCGGACAGGCCGCTGTGGAATGCCTCCAGCCACAGGCCCGGTCCCGCGTCGGCAGCGGTCTGCGACGCGGCGACGGGCGCGGGCTCGGGGCTGGTGGCACGGTCTTTGCGGCGTCGTTGCGGCAGGCCGGTGGCGGTCCGTTCGGTGACGGCCACGATGTCGTCACCGGCGGCGGGGACGGGCGCGGAGGCGCGTGCGGAGAGGTGGTCCACGGGGTGCTGCCGGGGCACGGGGGCCGTCGCCCTGGGGCCGGAGGAGGCACCGATGCCGTGGGCGAGTCCGGTGGCGGCGGAGGTGGTGGTGATCAAGTCCTGGGGGACGATGAGCACGGCCCGGACCCCGCCGTACGCGGAGGAGCGCAGGGCGATCTGGAATCCGTACGCCTGCGCGAGGCGGCCGACCACGGCGAGGCCGAGCCGCGGGGTCTCCCCCAGGTCGTTGAGGTCGATGCCGGTCTGGGCCTGCGCGAGCATCCGTTCGGCCCGTTTGCGGGCCTCCTCGCTCATGTTGACCCCGCCGTCCTCGATCTCGACGGCGATGCCCGACTGCACCTCGACGGCGGTCAGGTGGACCCTGGTGTGGGGCGGGGAGTAGCGGGTGGCGTTGTCGAGGAGTTCGGCCAGGGCGTGGATGAGGGGTTCGACGGCGGGGCCGACGACGGCGACCTCGGAGACCGAGTGGAGCTCCACCCGCTGGTAGTCGATGATCCGTGACATCGCGCCGCGCAGGACGCTGTAGAGCGGGACGGCGCGGCTCCACTGGCGGCCGGGGCGGGCGCCGCCGAGGACGGAGATGGAGTCGGCGAGGCGGCCGACCAGGGCGGTGCCGTGGTCCAGGCGCAGGAGGTCGCCGAAGACGTCCGGGTTGCGGCCGTGGCGGTCCTCCATCTCCCGCATCTCCTGGGCCTGCTGGTGGACGATGGCCTGGACCCGGCGGGCGATGTTGACGAAGGCGCGCTGGGCGGATTCGCGGAGGTTCTCCTCGGCGTCGACCGCGTCGACGACCCGGGCCACCACGGTCTGCAGGGCGGTCCGGAACTGTGGTGTCACGGCGGGGTCGTTGCCCCAGCGGTTGCCGGGGCCGCCGCGTCCGCCGATCGCGTTCAGCACCTCCTCGGGGAACTCGCCCCGGCGCAGGCGTTCGATGACCTCGGGCAGGACCACGTCGGCGAGGCGGGTGGTCTCGGCCTCCTGCCGGGACAGGGCGTGCCGCAGGGCCGCGATCTCGGCGCGGCGGGCGGCGGCGGCGCGGCGGCGCAGCACGGCGTCGGTGAGGACGGCGCCGGTGCAGGCTCCGCCGAGGACGGTCCACACGGCGCGGGCGGGCGCCTCGGGCGAGACCAGGGCGCCGGCCAGGCAGGTCACGGCCACCACCGCGATCGCGGGCAGCAGCCAGCTTATCCCCGCCTCGGAGTACGAGGCTTCGGGTGGGGAGTTCTCTTGCGCCATCAAGTTCCTCGTGCCATCGATTGAGGGGATCTTTTGATCGATGGGCCGGAGCATAACGGCGGCCAACTCGACAGGTCGGTGGTTTCGTTGGAGTTCATCGAACCGGAGGAACGTATATGCGCCACGGCCCGCCCGGGGTGGGTTTCCGTGTATACCGGCCTGTTCCGGCGGGGTTGTGGCGCAAAGAGGATCACGGGCGGCCGGATCGCGCGGTCACTATTCGTTCGAAATGTTTATCTCAGCCCATTCCGGTTGCCGCGGGCGGCCCGGACTCGCCCGGGGCCGCGGGGACGGCCTGGTTCCGGTTCAGCTTCGCGAGGGCGGGGAGGGCGGGTTCCCGGGGCCCGTCCCCGCGCGGGGTCCCGACCGACCTCTTCTGGAGGCTGTCGAGGATGGTGAGACCCTGTCCGACAAGGCCGGACATGACCTGGCCCAGGCCGTCGGACCCGTTGAGGACGGTCAGCTGGGCGCCGTTCAGCCCCTTCGCCGCCGCCTCCGCGAGCGCGGGAAGCTGCTCGACGATGCGGTTGGCCGAGATCAACTCCTGGTTCCCCTGCCGCAGCGAGGCGGCGAGCAGGTTGTTCGCGTCGGCGCGGGCCTGGGCGACCGTCAGCTCGGTGTAGGCGCGGGCGTCCGCCTCGAACCGGGTGCGGTCGCGGTCGGCCTCGGCGAGGGTGCGCCGGCTGTACGCCTCGGCGTCGGCGGGGCGCCGTACCTCGGCCTCCAGCCGCTGGGCCGCGAGGGCCGCCTGGCGCTGGGCCAGCCCGGTCTGCGCCTCGATGACCTCCTGGGAGGCGCGGGCCTGGGAGAGCGGTCCGGCCTGCGCGGCGAGGGCGTTGCTCTGCTCGGTCTCGGCGAGGAACCCCGCCCGCTTGATGGCGGTGTCCCGCTCGTACTGGGCCTTGAGCGCGGCGGCCTGCTGTTCCCGTTCGGTGGCCTCCTGGTCGGACTTGGCCTGGGCGATGCGGGCCGCGCTGGCGACGGCCGCGGCGTGCGGGGCGGCGAGGTTGGTGATGTAGCCGGAGACGTCGGCGATCTCCTGGATCTGCAGGGCGTCCACGACGATGCCGAGCTTCTCCATCTCGGAGTGGCTGCCCTGTTTGATCTCCTGGGCGACCCGGTCCCGTTCGCGGATGATCTGCTCGACGGTCAGGCCGCCGATGATCGAGCGGAGGTGGCCCGCGAAGATCCGGCCGACGAGCTGTTCCATGCTGGTCTGCTCGTCCAGGAAGCGGCGGGCGGCGTTGGCGATGGAGGTCTGGTCGTCGCCGACCTTGAAGACGGCGACGGCGCGGACGCCGATGCGGATTCCCTGCTGGGTCACGCACTCTTCGGCGATCTCCGCCTCCCGCAGTGACAGGGAGAGCAGGCTCGCCTTCTGCTTGACGGGCATGACCCAGCATCCGTGACCGGTGACGATCCGGAACTGCGAGTCGCCCGCGCGGCGCTTCGAGCCGGATATGAGCAGCGCCTCGTTGGGGGCGGGAACGTGCCAGAACAACATGGGGCCCTCCTGGTCCGGTACGGCCGGCCGGGTCACAGGGGTGTGAGCGGCTCCACCGTCACCGACCGCGCCGAACTCCGGTCGGTGACGACGACCTGGGTGTGCAGCGGGACGGGCCCGGCCGACCAGGCCGCGAACGCCTCGCTCCCGCCGCGCAGTGGAAGCAGTACCTCTCCCGGCCCGTCGGCGGGGATCGACACCGTCACCCGGCCGATGACGCCGACCGGGTCGAAGTCTTCGTCGTCCTGGTTGCCCTGGTCGCCCACGCGCAACTCCCGATCCTCGAAGGGCCTCGACCTCTCCACGGTACTCCGGCCGGGAGGAGGGCGGGCGGGTGGCGCGAGGGGTGTTCCGGGGGGGGTGGCGGCCCGGGGGTGGCGGCCCGGCTCAGGTCCGGGTCAGGTCCGGCTCAGCTCCGGCTCAGCTCCGGCTCAGCTCCGGTGCCGGGGGCCGTCGTCGTGGGTCGGGGGCCAGCGGGGGGCCACCTTGCCCGGTGCGAGCTGTTCGACCACCTCGGCCAGGTCCTGGCAGGCCTGTTCGATCTTCAGGCGGATCGTCTTCTGCTCGGTGACGACCGCCGACAGCAGCAGGGAGGTCAGCGCCGCGGAGCCGTTGAGCGCCTGGAGGTTGACCATGGCCTCGGCGAGCGAGTGCCCGGCGAAGGGGCCGGACAGGGTGACCGCCGCGGCGGTGGCCAGGACGGAGACCAGCAGGACGCAGGGCGCGCTCCCGGCCAGCTGGAAGCGGAGCGCCGCCCAGATGAGGAGCGGGAAGACGAGGAAGAGCAGGGCGAGGGGGCTGCGGGTGGCCAGCAGGGTCACCGCGACGGCCGTGACCGCCAGGGCGGTCGCCTCGCCCCAGCGGTAGGTGTCCCGGGGCATCCGGACCTTGCGCAGGACCAGGAGGAGCGGCGTGATCACGAGCACGCCCATGGCGTCGCCCGCCCACCACGCCGACCAGCCCGTCCAGAACTCCTCCCGGGGCAGGCTGCCGGAGAGGACCAGCAGGCCGGCCCCCACGGTGGCGCTGATCAGCATCGGCAGCAGTCCGCCCAGGAAGACCAGCGCGACCCCGTCGCGGAGCCGGTCCAGTGCGGTGCGAAAGCCCGCCCGGCGGAGCATCAGGAAGGCGCAGACGGGGGCGGCGACGTTGCCGGCGACGATCCCGAGGCCGACGAGGCCGAAGGGGCTGAGGGCGTCGATGACGAGGAAGGCGCCGAGCGCGATGCCCGGCCAGACGCGCAGGCCCGCCCAGAGCAGGGCGCTGAGGGAGATGCCCGTGGGGAGCCACAGGGGGGTGACGACCGCGCCGTCGACCACCACCTGCTGGAGCAGGCCGATCCGGCCGCCCGCGTAGTAGGCGGCTCCCACGCCGGCGATCCGGGCCAGGGCCAGGCAGAGCCGTCGGACGTCCTCGGTGCGCATCACCTCATCAGACAGGAGCGCGCGCCCGTCGACGGAGAGTGACACGCGCGGGGGCGGTGGCCGTGGGCCCGCGCGTCACCCGCCGGTCCGGTGCGGCCCGCCCGCCCGGTCGGGGGCGCCGTCGTGACGCAGGACCAGGACGGCCGCGTCGTCCTCGTGGCCGGTGGAGTCGGCGACCTTCATGACCTCGGCGGCCAGTTCGCCGGGGTCGCACAGGGCGCCGTCGCGGACGACTTCGGCGACGCGTTCCAGCCCGGCGTCGATGGGGAAGGAGGGGCCTTCGGCCACGCCGTCGGTGAGCAGGACGAAGGCGCCGGCCACGGCCAGCGGGCGCCGGGTGACCGGGTAGCGGGAGCCGGGGAGCATGCCGAGCGGGGGGCCGCCGTCGTCCTCGGCGATGCCGTACCGGCCGTCGGCGGTGGCCCAGACGCCGGGCACGTGGCCGGCGCGGGCGCTCTGGATCTCCCAGGTGACCGGGTCGAAGCGGAGGAAGGTGCAGGTGGCGAAGAGGTCGCAGTCCACCGAGAGCAGCAGGTCGTTGGCGCGGCTGAGGACCTCGCCCGGGTCGGCCGCGGCGGCGGCCACCGCGCGGACGGCGATCCGCACCTGGCCCATGAAGGCGGCGGCCTCGACGTCGTGGCCCTCCACGTCGCCGATGGAGAAGCCGAGTGCTCCGCCGGGCAGCCGGAAGCCGTCGTACCAGTCCCCGCCGATGTTGAGGCCGTCGCGGGCGGGGGCGTAGCGGGCCGCGGTGCGCAGGCCCGGGAGTTCGGGGAGCGAGGCGGGCAGGATCTCGCGCTGGAGCGCCTCGGCCAGCTCCACCCGGGCCTGCTGGAGCTCGGCCCCTTCGCGGGCCTGTGCGGTGAGCCGCCCGAGGCGGGTGAGGAGGGAGTCGGCGCTCTCCGATCGCCGGGACCGATGGAGGGCCATGCAACGCTCCCGAGGTACGTCCGTCTCCGGGCCCCGGCGGGTGAGCCCCCGGCCAGCATATTTCGGGGGGCCGGTGATCACATCACGAGCGCGGCACGAGGGGGCGGACGGGGCCCGCGCGGCCGGGGCGCTCCGGCATGAGAGGGCGGGCGGCTCACCGGTCGCCGGGTTCCTCCGGGGGCCGGGGCGGGAGGTAGCCGCGGGTGCGGACCAGGTTGCGGGTGAGGGCGGTGAAGGCGCGGGCGGCGGCGCTCTCGTAGGCGCTCTCGCGGCGCAGGAGGGTGACCGTGCGCGGCGGGAGGGGCGGGTCGAGGGGGACGGGGCGCAGGGAGGGGTCGTCGTCGGTGACGGCGTCGGGCAGGACGGTGGCCAGGGAGGTGCGCCGCACGATCTCGGTGAGGGCCTGGACCGAGTTGGCCTCCACCGCGGTGTGCGGCCGGACGCCGTGGGCGGTGAGGTAGGCGTCGATGTGGCCGCGGGTGGCGAAGTCCCCGCTGAGCAGGGCCAGTCGGCGGTCGGCCAGCTCGTGGACGGGCAGGGGCGCGGCGGGGGGCGGTGGCCGGTCCCCGGTGTGGGCGGCGGTGACGAGGCCGAGGGTCTCGGTGAAGAGGGGGGTGGCGGTGATGCCGGGCAGGTGGGGGCCGTCGAAGGCGAGGCCGAGATCGTGGGCGTCGGCCAGCAGTCCCGTCTCGATGCGGTCCTGGGGCATCTCGCGGACGTCGAGGGTGATGCCGGGGTGGGCTTCGTGGAGCGCGGCGACCAGGGGGCCGGTGAGGTAGGCGGTGAAGGTGGGGGTCAGGGCCAGGCGCAGATGGCCCCGGGAGAGGTCGGCCAGGTCCATGACGGCCCGCTCGGCGGCGGCGATCTCCCGCAGGGCGGCGCGCGCGTGGCGGACGTACGTCTCCCCCGCGTCGGTGAGGCGTACGGTGCGGCCGGTGCGGTCCAGCAGCTGGGCACCCGCGGTGCGTTCGAGCTGTTTGATCTGCTGGGACAGGGTGGGCTGGGAGATCCGCAGCTCTTGCGCGGCGCGGGTGAACCCGGCGTGTTCGGCGACGGCGATCAGGTAGCGCAGGTGACGGAGTTCCGGGGCCATGAACCGCGATGATAGATGAGATCGATGACGGACCTCGTCTCTGCGCCTTGGAGACTATGGATACAGGTCATCGTCGGCGCCGTCGGCGTCACCCCGGACGCCGCATCCCTCCCGGCGGGGGGGCGGGACCCGCACACGGGGTGTGCGGGTCCCGCCGTCCGGTCCGGGGTCAGCCGGCGCCGGTCCTCTCCCAGCTGTAGAACTCGCGGGCCATCGCGTCCTGCGGGCCGCGCCAGGTCTGCGGGTCGTGCGGGCTGATGTACGCGGAGAGCCCGTCGCTGAGGTCCCGGAACGCCTGGTGGCCGCTGACCCGGGCGATGGCGGGGCCCGGCGGCCGGTCGGACTCGATGAGGTGCAGGTAGACGTCGCCGAACTGGAACAGGCTCCGGCGGGCCACCCCGACCAGGTGGGGCAGTTCGCCCGCGTCCGAGGCGGCGAAGAGGCCCGCGATGTCCGGGGCCGACTGCGGCGCCATCCGGGCGACGATGAGAGCGCGGTGCATCCGCGTCCTGCCTTCCTTCTCAGAGCCGGCTGACGGCGGGGGCGCGGTTCTCGCGCTCGCGCTGTTCGATGCGGCTGCGGATCAGCTCCAGCTGGACGCGGGAGTTGTGGTTGATGCGCCGGGTCATCCCGTCGTCGTCGACCGGGGCGTCCGGTTTCATCGCGAAGTCCTGGGTCCACTTCATCCGGGTGCCGCCGGGCACCGCGAAGTACTGCCAGTGGATGTCCATGTGGGCGAAGGGCCCGGTCTCGACCCGCCGGGCGCGCACCGTGAGGCCCGCGCGGTCGGCCGTCCGTTCCGAGACCCAGCTCCAGACCGTGCCGTTCTCGTCGGGGTGCATGGTCAGGCGGAACCGGGTGGTGTCGCCCTCCTGGGCGAGGATCTCGACCGACGCGTACTCGCTGAAGAGCCCCGGCCAGTTCGGGAGGTCGTTGGTGACCTCCCAGACGAGGTCCACGGGAGCGCCGACGGTGATCTCGTTCTCGGTGTGTCCCGCCATCTCAGGCTCCCGTCATGAGGCTGTTGTTGACGAGGTCGAGGAACTCCCCCGGTGTCCTGCAGCGGTCCGCGTCGGTCGGCAGGGCGCGCCCGCGCCGGTTCTCCAGCTCGCCGACGATGCCGAGCAGGCCCAGCGAGTCGAGGCCGTAGTCGTCGAAGGCGGAGTGCGGGCGGCTCGCCAGGTCGGCGGGGTCGACGGTGATGCCGGCGGATTTCATCAGGGCCGCCAGCTCCTCCATGGTCAGTCGGTCGGACATGAGGGTCTCTCTCTTCCTACGAGGGGGAATCGGGGCCTTTGCGCAGGACGAGCGCGGAGTTCGAGCCCATCCGTCCCCGGCTCAGCACGAGCGCGGTGCGCAGCGGGGCCGGGCGGGCGTTGCCGGTCACCACGTCGAGGTCGTGGCAGACGTCGAAGACGTTCGGGGTCGGCGGGACGATGCCGTGCTCCAGGGCCAGGACCGCGGCGGCGGTGTCGAGGGCGGGCGCCGCGCAGTACGCCCGGCCGGTGCCGGTCTTGGGCGCGGTGACCGCCACCACGCGCCCGTGGGCGCCGAGGGCGTCGGCGAGCGCCGCCGCCTCGGCCGTGTCGGCCCGTAGCGTGCCCAGGGCGTCCGCGAAGACCACGTCGATCTCCTCGGGGGCGCAGTGGGCCTCCCGGAGCGCGCCGCGGATCGCGTGGGCCAGTCCCTCACCGGCGCTGTCGCGGCGCTGGGTCCCGGTGAAGGTCGCGGCGTGTCCGGCCAGGACGGCGCGGACGGTGGCGCCGCGGCGGCGGGCGGCCGTCTCGTCCTCCACGACGAACATCGCGCCGCCCTCGGCGGGGACGTAGCCGACGGCCTTGTCGGTGAACGGCCGGTAGGCGCGCCCGGGGTCCTCCTCGGTGCTCAGGCCCTCGTAGCCCAGCTGGCAGACGACGGAGTAGGGCGCGAGGGGGGCCTCGGTGGCTCCGGCCAGCATGGCCCGGCTGCTGCCCCGGCGGATCGCCCGGACGGCGTGCGCGAGGGCGTCCAGTCCGCCCGCCTCGTCCGAGGCGACGACCCCGCAGGGGCCCTTGAGGCCCTTGCGGATGGAGACCTGGCCGGTGCTGGCGGCGTAGAACCAGGCGATGGACTGGTACGGGCCGACGTAGCGGGGTCCCTTGCCCCAGAGCCGTTGCAGCTCGCGCTGGCCGAACTCGCCGCCGCCGGAGCCGGCCGCGGTGACGACGCCCACGGAGAAGGGCTCGCCCTCGTAGTCGGCCCGGCCGAGCCGGGCGTCCTCCAGGGCGAGGTCGGCGGCGGCGAGGGCGTGGTGGGTGAAGCGGTCGGTCTGGACGAGGAAGCGGTCCTCGACCAGCGCGCCGGGGTCGAAGCCCCGGACCTCCCCGGCGACGCGCAGCGGGAGGTGCTCGCACCCCGGCCGGGTGATGCGGTCCAGGACGCTGAGGCCCGACTGGGTCGCCTTCCAGAAGGCGTCGGCGCCGATGCCGTTGGGCGCGACGACGCCGAGGCCCGTGATGACCGTGCGGCCGGTCACGCGGCCGCCTCCCCGGTACGGGTCATGACGACCGCGGACTGGAAGCCGCCGAAGCCGCTGCCGACGGAGAGCACGCTGCGCAGGGTGCGGGCGCGGGCGGTGCGGGGGACGTAGTCGAGGTCGCACTCGGGGTCGGGGGTCTCGTAGTTGGCGGTCGGGGGCACCACCTGGTGGGTCATGGCCAGGACGCAGGCGGCCAGTTCGATCGCGCCGATGGCGCCGAGGGAGTGGCCCACCATGGACTTGATGGAGGTCATGGGGGTCCGGTAGGCGTGGTCGCGCAGGACCCGCTTGACCGCGGCGGTCTCGTGGCGGTCGTTCTGCTTGGTGCCGGAGCCGTGGGCGTTGACGTAGTCGATCGCGGTGGCGTCGAGCCGGGCGTGGCCGAGGGCGGTCTCTATGGCGCGGGCCATCTCCAGGCCCTCGGTGGTGAGCCCGGTCATGTGGTGGGCGTTGCCGAAGGTGGCGTAGCCGCCGATCTCGCAGTGGACGGTCGCGCCGCGGGCGCGGGCGTGGGCGAGTTCTTCGAGGACGAGGACGGCGCCGCCCTCGCCGAGGACGAAGCCGTCCCGGTCGGCGTCGAAGGGGCGGGAGGCGTGGGCCGGGT
This sequence comes from Streptomyces sp. NPDC051567, assembly GCF_044454165.1. Classification (NCBI taxonomy): domain Bacteria; kingdom Bacillati; phylum Actinomycetota; class Actinomycetes; order Kitasatosporales; family Streptomycetaceae; genus Streptomyces; species Streptomyces sp. NPDC051567. Next base: position 79,792 of record NZ_JBITDK010000018.1, read on the forward strand.
CCTCGTTGTTGGGCGAGGTCGCCTTGATGGCGTCGAAGCAGGCCACGGTGATCGGGGAGACGGGCGAGTCGGACGCCCCGGCGACGCAGACGTCCATCCGGCCCTCCTCGATGGAGTGGACGGCGTACCCGACGGCGTCGAGTCCGGAGGTGCAGCCGGTGGAGACGGTCTGGACGGGGCCGCGCGCGCCCGTCTCCTCCGCGACGGCGGAGGCGAGCGTGGCGGGGGTGAACGCCCGGTGCAGGTAGGCGGAGGCGAGGCGGTGGTCCACGTCCCACCAGCTGCCGGACTGGCTGACGGCGGTGTAGTCGTGCTCCAGGCGGGTGGTGCCGCCGACGGCGGTTCCGAGGGAGACCCCGGTGCGCCAGGCGGTGTCCGTGGTGAGGTCGAGGCCCGCGTCGCGGACGGCTTCGCGGGCGGCGACCAGGGCGAACTGGATGTACCGGTCGGCGCGGGCCGCCGCGTCCGGGCCGAATCCGTGCGCGGCGGGGTCGAAGTCGACCTCGGCGGCTATCCGGGAGCGGAACCCCGAGGGGTCGAAGAGGGTGATGCCGCGGGTCGCGGTGCGGCCGTTGGCGAGCAGGTCCCAGAAGGCGGGGACCCCGATCCCGCCGGGGGCGACGACGCCGACCCCGGTGACGGCCACCCGTCGGCGGGTCACGAGAGCGCTCCGCTGCGGTCCGGGGGCTCCGTGGCGGTGTCCTGCCGGGGGGGCGCGGCCTGTTCGGTGTCGACGTGGCCGAACTCCGGTCGGGGGGCGAGCGGTCCGAGGTGGAAGACCATCCGGGCCTCGGCGTCGCCGACGTTGCGGAACCGGTGGCGCATGTCGACGGGGATCAGGAGTCCCTGGTCGGCGTGGAGCGGGTGGGTCTCGCCGTCGAGGTCGACCTCCAGCAGGCCGGTGACCACGTACACGAACTCCTCGGAGTACGGGTGGTAGTGCTCGGCGATGGACTCACCGGGGGCCATGACGGCCAGACCCATGAAACCGCTGGTGGAGCCCACCGTCGTCGGGGTGAGCAGGGCCCGTACGTCGCCGCCGCGCCTGCGGTTGGGCGGTGTTTGGCCGAGGTCCACGATGCGTGGGTGATGTGTGGTCATGACGGGGTTCCTCCCGGCGGCTGGAGCCTGGACGGTGCTGGTGGGGGGCTGGAGGCGAGGGGGCGGGGCAAGGGGGCGGGCGGCGTGGGTCAGGACGGTGCGGGTCAGGACGGCGCGGGGGCGTGGCGGTCGGTGATCAGCCGCATGGTGCGGTGCGCGGCGGCCCGCGCGCGGGCCTCGGCCGGGGTGGGCGCCGGGGCTCCGGCCGGGGTGGCGGGTCCGGTCGTCAGCCGTTCGAGGACGGCGGCCTTGCGCGGGCCGCGGACGCCGAGGACCGCCTCGGGGTCGGCGTCGAGCGGGCCGCGCACGTCGATCAGCCGGACGACGAGGTCGTCGCGCTGGAAGATGCTGCTGCTGCGCACGGGGTCCGCGGGGCGGTGCGCGGCGGCCTCGTCCTGGCGGGCCAGGAACCGGGCGAGCGCGGGACCGCAGCCGGGCCGGGCCGGGTAGAGGAGCGCGTGCCGCTCCGTGCCGGCGGGGTCCGCCTCCGCCGCGGCGACGTGGTGGACGGCCGGGAGCCCGGCGCGCATGAAGAACATCCGGGCGGACTCCGGGTCGTCCAGGTTCCGGTCCTGCTCCAGGTAGGGGTTGACGGCCTCCTCGACGGCGCGCACCTCGGGCTGCTGCGCCACATGGCGCAGCGCGGCCGTCAGGTCGCCCTGGACCTCCACGGTCCGCACGACCCGGTTGCCGTGCATGAAGAGGCTGGTGCGCCGCAGCCGGGTGTGCTCGTCGACCCGGGCGGCCGGGGAGGCGTAGCCGGAGAGGATCTCCGCGACCTCCTTCTCGCTGCCCGGCCGGACGGTGAAGGTGAGGGCGTGGCGGACGAGGTCGGCGCCGAGGCGGGGCGCGGGCTGGAGCCGGGCCGTGGGGCGCGTCGCCCGGTCGTAGCCCCGGCCGGTCTCGCGCAGCACGGTGAACTTGAGCGGGCGCATGGAGCGGGCGCAGGCGCCCAGTGGCCTCACCTGTTCGGCGTGGTGGTCGCTGTTGACCCAGGCCAGGTACTGGGGGGCGCTCTCCCACTCGCTGGTGATGAGCCACTGGGAGGGGTTCTCGAAGGACTGGCACAGCTGGTCGCCGATGTGGCCGGGGACCGACGCGATGTCGTGGCGGAGTTGCTCGTACGCCTCGAAGAACTGCCGCTGGGCCCCTTCGTGGAGGTCCAGCAGGAGGACGACCCGGAGCAGGGAGCCGTCGAAGGCGGACTGCGACACCCGTTCGGACAGGGTGGTTGTCATCTGCTCACTCCTTCGTGGGGGCGTGGAGCCCGGTCGCGTACGGACCTCGTCCGTCACCGGCGGCCTCCGGCCGGGGCCCCGGCCGGAGCGGCGGGCCGCCGTGTCCCCGGAGGGAACCGCTGTCGCTCATCGTCATCCGGGCGGGCAGGTATCGCTACATGTCCGGATCAAGCGGGTGACAACGGGCGAATCGCCTGGGCTTGATCGACGATCGGGGGCATAAGGAGTCCACTCCCCCGCACAGAAAACAGGAGCCCGCAGCTGATGGAAGACAACGCCGATGTTCGCGTACCGGTTCTCGTCGTGGGCGGCTCCCTCGTGGGCCTGTCCACCTCGCTGTTCCTGAGCCGCCACGGGATCAGGCACCTGCTGGTCGAGAAGCACGCAGCCACCTCCGAGCACCCGCGCGGCCGGGGCGTCAACGCCCGGACGATGGAGCTGTTCCGCACGGCGGGCGCCGAGGACGAGATCCGCCGGGCGGCGTCCGTACTGGAGGAGAACCAGGGCATTCTGCAGACGCAGTCGCTGACCGGCGGCGAGCACACCTGGCTGGTCAGATCGGTCGACCCGGGCGGGGCGCTGCGGCGTTTCAGCCCGACCGGCTGGTGCCTGTGCAGTCAGAACAACATCGAGCCGGTGCTGGCGGAACAGAGCGCCGCACAGGGCGCCGAGGTGCGGTTCTCCACCGAACTGATGAGTTTCGAGCAGGACGCGACGGGGGTGGACGCCCTGCTGAAGAACCGGGAGACGGGCGAGCACACCACCGTGCGCGCGGACTTCCTGATCGCGGCGGACGGCCCGCGCAGCCCGGTCCGGGAGCAGCTGGGCATCACCCGGACGGGCAGCGGCGAGCTGTTCCACAACGTGAGCATCACCTTCCGCTCGGAGCGGCTCGCCACGGTCCTGGGCGACCTGCGCTTCATCGTCTGCTACCTGATGCGTCCGGGCGCGGACGGGGCGCTGCTGCCGGTGGACAACGACACCCGGTGGGTCTTCCACGCGCCCTGGCACCCGGACCGGGGCGAGACCCTGGAGGACTTCACCGACGAGCGCTGCGCGGAGCAGATCCGCCGGGCGATCGGCGCCGCGGACCTGGATGTGGAGATCGGCGGCAAGGCGCCCTGGCACGCCGCCGAACGGGTGGCGCGGAGCTACGGCGCGGGCCGGGTCTTCCTCGCCGGGGACGCGGCCCACGAGATGGCCCCCACCGGGGCCTTCGGGTCCAACACCGGCATCCAGGACGCGCACAACCTGGCCTGGAAGATCGCGGCGGTGCTGGACGGGTCGGCGGGGGCCGCGCTGCTCGACACCTACGAGGCCGAACGGCTGCCGGTGGCGCGGGCCACGAGCGAGCGCGCCTCGGCCCGTTCGGCCGAGCACAGCCACCCGGGGTACGCGCCGCCGCCCACGGCGGGCGGCGGTCCGGGCAGCGGGGTCCTCGTCACGGCGATGGGCTACTGCTACCCGCGCGGCGCGGTCGTCGGCGGCGACCCGGACCGGCCGGTGATCCCTCAGGCGCTGCGCCTGAAGGGTGACGTCGGCACCCGGGCCCCGCACCTGTGGCTGGCCCGCGCGGGTGCGCGGATCTCCACGCTCGACCTGTACGAGCGGTCGTTCGTGCTGCTCAGCGGCGCGGGGACGCCCTGGAAGGCGGCGGCGGAGCGGGTGGCCGCGCAGCTGTCGGTGCGGCTGGACGCCTGGACCGTCGGTTCCGCGCCCGACGCGGACCTGGTCCCGGAGAACGGCGCCGACTGGGCCGAGGAGCACGGGACGACGGAGGCCGGAGCCGTCCTCGTCCGCCCGGACGGGTTCGTGGCGTGGCGCTCCGAGGGCGCCGTGTCCGATCCCCGGGCCGCGCTGTCCGAGGTCCTCTCTACGGTGCTGCGCCGGGCGTGAGCGCCGCCCTTCCCGCTGCGCCGGCCGCCCGCACGGCCGGCGCAGCGGACTCATCCGCACGCCCAGCAGCCCGCCCAGCAGCCGGCGGCCCGCCCGGCGGGGGCGCTGCGGCGCGGCGCGGAGCCGGTACGGTGCGCCGGGCGGGGGGCGGGGCGCCGGGCCAGGCAGGCGACCACGACCGCGACGGCGGCCAGTTCCTCGGGGGCGGCCCGGCCCTTCTCGACGCGGAGCAGGTTCGCTATGGGGACGTCGTCGGACATCGGCATGGCCTCTCGTACGGGGAGCGCGCGTGCGCCCGGCCGCGCGGGCGGGGAACCGGTCCGGTGGTGACGCGGGCCGCGCGCGGGGGACCCTTCGCGGCGGCGGGACCGGCCCGGACGGTACGGACCGGCCGGGGCGCCCTCGTCGGGTCGCGGGGACTCCTGACGCCACCGACGCTACAAGCGCGCGGCGCACCCGGCATTCCGGGAGGTCCGCGAACCGGCCCGTCCGGGCCCGGCGGGTCCGGGCGCGGATTCGGCGGGTACCGGTACGGGTCCGGCGGGTACCGGTACGGGTCCGGCGGGTACCGGTACGGGTCCGGCGGGTACCGGTACGGGTCCGGCGGGTACCGGTACGGGTCCGGCGGCGGGCGGCCGGGCCGGCCGCCCGGAGGACCGTGACCGGCCGCCCGCCCCTGACCTGCCGGGGCTGCTCGGGCCATCTGTACGCCGTCTGCACCGTCGACCGGGGCGGGGGGCGGGGCGCGGCCGGGCGGGCCGGGAGCCAGGTCGGCGAGTGGGAGGTCGACCACGAGATGCCCGCGCCGTGCCCGCTCGAACGGCTGCTGCCCCTGAGGGGGAGGGCCGCCGACCCGCGCGACCTGCCCGGCGCCGAGGAGGTGCTCGGCCCTCCGCGCTGAGCGCGCGGACCCGGCGGCGCGGGTCGACGGCGCCCGCGCCCACCGGGACACCGCGCGGCGCCGCCCGCGCACACGCCCGCGCCGGACGCGCGCGGGCGCACACGATCAGGAAGAGGAGCGTGCATGCCGGGCCAGTTCGCGACCGGGGCCACGACCGGAACCGGCACCACGGCCGGGAGCGGGCCCGCGGCCGGGACCACGACCACGACGGACACCGGGGGCGGCGGCGGGCTCCGGGCCGCGGCCCCGGGGCCGGCCCGCGGCGCGGGGCGGCCGTACCGGGCGCGGGGCTCCGCCGTGCTGTCGGCCGTCTGCGCGCTGGCGTGCGCCCTCGCCGCCGCGGCGGGACCGGCCCTCCCGGCCGCCGCCGCGGCCCCCCGGTCCGCGCTCCGCCCCACGGACGGCGGCGCGCACCACCCGCACCACCACCCGCCGCGCCCCTCAGCGGCGGACCAACCGGCGGGCCACCCCGGGGGCCACGCCCCGGACGGCGGCGCCGGAGCGGTCCCGCCCGGTGAGGCGGCGGTGCTCGGCGAGGAGCACGCGCGGGCGCACGCCGGGCGGCGGCAGGCGGTCGCGGGCGCCGGAACGTACCCGCAGTCGGCCCGTACCGCGAGCCTGGCCGCGCTCACGGCCTCCCAGCGCGAGACCAACGCCGCTTTCACGGCGGCCGGGTCCGGCCGGTTCACCGCGTACTTCCCCTCCCCCGACTTCGGTGTCCACGTCGCCCAGCTGCCCACGGGCAAGGTGCTGCTCTTCTCCTTCGAGCGGGTGGAGACCGACCCCACCAAGGAGACCGGGCCCACCGACCGGACCGGCAGGACCAACGCGGGCCGCGCCTTCCTCTGGGACCCGGCCAAGGGCACCGGGGCGCGGGCCTTCCGGAAGGTCCCGCCGCCGACCGTCCTGATGCCGGACGGCTCGTACGTCCCGCGTCCGGCGCCGTTCTTCTGCGCCGGGCACGCCTTCCTGCCCAACGGCATGGTCGGGGTCTTCGGCGGCAACGCGGGCGGGAAGGGCGGCAGCGGCGCCCGGCTCTCCTTCGTCTTCGACCCGTGGACCGAGACCTGGTTCCGCAACCGCGACATGATGGTGGGCCGCTGGTACCCCTCGGTGGTGGCCGGCGCCGACGGCCGTCTGGTCATCATGTCCGGCCAGTCCGAACGGGGTACGGGGACCCCCACCCCGGTCGTCGAGCGGTTCCCGGCGCTGCGCCACCCGGTGCCCCGGCGGACGTACGACATCCCGGTGGGCCTGGCGTCGGAGCGGCTGCGGGCCGACGCCCCGTTCCGCAACGACTACCCGCACCTGTTCTCGCTGCGGGACGGCCGGATCTACGGGCTCGGCCGCGACGCCGACCAGCAGTGGGTGTTCGACCCGGTCACGGAGGTCCGGACCGGCCTGCCCCGGCGGCCCGCGGACTTCCGCGGCTACGGCTCCGCCGTGCCCCTGCCCGCCGGGGTGCGCGGCCCGGACTCCGTCCTGGTGCTCGGCGGCGACCCGCACGACCCGCACACCTACCGGCTCTCCGGCGGGCGGTGGAGCACCGAGGAGCCGCGCGCCTTCGGCCGGACCCAGGACGACACGCTGATCCTGCCGGACGGCACGCTGCTCACCGTCAACGGCGCCCTCAGCACCCGGGACTACGGACACGGCCCGTTCAACCCGCGGGCCGACCTCAAGTACCGGCGGACCGAGCTGCGCGGCGCGGACGGCCACTGGCGGCTCGGCCCCGCCCAGCGGCTGCCCCGGGGCTACCACTCCAACGCCCTGGTCCTGCCGGACGGCCGGGTGATGGTGACCGGGGACGAGCTCCAGCAGATCGCCAACGACCCCGACATCACGGACGCCATGGACGGCAGCATCGAGCTGTACGAGCCCGCCTACCTGCACCGGGGCGGCCGTCCGGCGCTCGACCGGGTCCCGGCGGGCGAGCTGGGGTACGGGGCGGAGTTCCGGGTCGGGAGTTCCACCGCCGCCCGGGTCGCGCGCGCGGTGCTGCTGGCGCCGACGACGGCCACCCACGCGGTGAACACCAGCCAGCGCCATCTGGAGCTGACGGTCACCGGCGCCCGGGGGGACTCGGTCGGGCTGCGCACGCCCCCGGGCGCGGCCGACGCCCCGCCCGGTTTCTACATGCTGTTCCTGCTCGACGCGGCGGGTGTCCCCAGCACCGCGAAGTGGGTGAAGCTCGGCGGCGGCCGGTGAACCCGGGCGGACCGAGCCGACCGACCGACCGCCGGTCGGCTCGGTCGGTCGGTATCGGGCTAGCTGACGGTGAGGTCGTCCCCGTAGACGGCGCTCTGCCCGTACCAGCCGTGCAGGTAGACGGTGACCTGGCCCGAGGCGCCGGTCGTGAACGGCACGGTCAGTTTCGTCCAGCCGGTGGAGCCGGTCCACGTGCTGGCGGTGGCGGAGCCCCGGACCCCGAGGTAGCTGTAGCCGCCCTGCACCCAGCCGCTGAGCGTGTAGGCGGTGTTGGGCACGAGGGTCAGGCTCTGCGCGCACTCGCCGGTCTGCGCGGCGCCCGGCGCGCTCCTCAGCGCGTACGAGCCCCCGTGCGCCGGGGTCTGCACCACCGCGCCGCCGCTCTCGCAGGTCCAGGGCGCGAGGGAGCCGCTCTCGAAGCCGCCGTTGACGACGGCTCCGGTGGAGCCGCCCGGCCCGGAGACGGTGAGGGTGAAGGCGGCCGTGCGGCTGAGGGTGCCCGCGGTCGCGGTGAGGGTGAGGGGGTAGGTGCCCGGCACGGCGGAGGCGTCGACGGTCACCGTCAGCCGGGCCGAGCCCCCGGCGGTCACCGAGGCGGGGCTGAGGGTGGCGTTCACCCCGGCGACGGGCGCGCCGGTCACCGTCAGCGCGAGGGTCCTGGCACTGCCCGAGGTCACGGCCGTGGTGACGGTGGCGGTGGCGGAGCCGCCGGGGGCCACGGAGGCCGAACCGGGGGCGACGGCGAGGGAGAAGTCGTCGGCGACGGGCCCGCCGGGGCCGGTGAAGGGCGCGAAGGCGTGGCTGAAGTACCACGGGTCCTGGACGATGCCCGAGCAGGTGTCGGAGCCCGCCGTGCCCGGGCAGCCGCCGTTGTCGCGCTGGAGGGCCCAGATCGAGAGGGTGTTGATGCCCTGGGCGGTGGCCCAGTCGCGGACGGCGGTGGCGTCGGCGGTGGTGAAGGTCTCGGCGGGGCCGTAGTCGTCGATGCCGGGCATCTCGGTGACGCCGATCATGCCCCAGAGCTGGGCGGGGGTCTTGTCCGGGTAGAGGGCGGCGAGCTGGCCGTAGAGCCCGGTGGCGGCGGACCTGGTGTCGGCCGCCATGTCGTGGGTGGCGCCGTCGTAGTAGTCGAAGGTCATCAGGTTCACGACGTCGACCCGCGCGCCCGCGGCCTTGGCGCTCTTGAGGACCGCGAGGCCGCTGCTCGCGAGGCCGCTCGTGGTGGTGGGCAGGGTGTAGGAGATCTGCAGGGGGCGGCCGGTGGCCGCGGCCCAGTCCTGGACCTTCTTGATGGCCTGGTTGCGGCGGTCGACACCCGCCTTGTTCGTGAGCGAGTTGTCCTCGATGTCCATGTCGAGGCGGGCGACGTCGTAGGTGGTGACGACCTTCTGGTAGGCGGCGGCGACGGCGTCCACGCTGGTGCAGCTGTCGGCGATCTCGGTGCCCCCGTTGTCGGCCGCGTAGCCGCCGAAGGAGGGGATGACGTCGCCGCCGCGGGCGCGGAGGGTGGTGAAGTCAGCGCCGAAGACGGCGGGGGTGACGGGCTGCGCCGTGCTGCCGTTCCAGTACGGGGTGCAGGAGCCCTTGGCCTCGGTCTGGACGAAGGCCATGGTGAGGTACGTGACGCCGGCTCGCTGGGCGAGATCGGCGGGGCTGTCCGAGGAGTACGCCTGGAAGTAGGGCGCGAAGACGTGCGCGGGCAGGGGCGTCGCGGCCTGCGCGGCGGCGCCGGTGCCGAGGACGAGGCCGGCCGACGCGACGAGCGTGGCGAAGGCGGCCATGAGGGCGTGGGGGGACCTGGGACGTCTCATCGATGCTCCCGGTGGGGTGCGGATGAACGGGCGAACGCCTCATGATTGGTCTGGACCACCTACAGGTCAAGGGTCTGGACCACGTGGGCCGGACGGCCCCGTTCCCCCACGTTTTCCCACGTCACCTGGGACCCGTACGCCTCTCGGACCTCTCTCTGCGGGGCCGCGCGAAGCCGCTGCGGACCACGCGGCGGCGGAAACCACCCGGCCGCCGCCGTGTCGTGCGCGGCGGACGGGCCGGGGCGGCTCGCATGGTGGTCGCGGGCACGGATACGGATACGGATACCGGACATGAACACGGACACGGACACGGCTGGGGACGGTGCATGAAGGCCACGGAGGTCATCGCCGACGGATTCGGGCGCGTCCGGGAGGTGGTCCACGAGGTGGTCGGGGGGCTCCCGGCGCACCGGCTCAACGCCCGCGCCGGACCGGCGGCCAACTCGGTCGCCTGGCTGGTCTGGCACCTGACCCGGGTCCAGGACGACCACGTCGCGGACGCGGCGGAGTTGCCCCAGGTCTGGGACGCGCAGGGGTGGGCGGACCGGTTCGGCTTCGCCCTGCCCGCCGGTTCCACGGGGTACGGGCACACGCCCCGGCAGGCCGGCGCGGTCTCGGTCGGCTCGGGCGAGCCGCTGCTGGAGTACTTCGAGGCGGTGCACGCGCAGACCCTGCGGTTCGTCCGGGGCCTGACCGCCGCCGATCTGGACCGGGTCGTCGACGAGGGCTGGGACCCCCCGGTCACCCTGGGGGTCCGCCTGGTCAGCGTGGTGAGCGACGACCTCCAGCACGCGGGCCAGGCCGCCTACGTACGGGGCCTGCTGGAGCGGGGCCGCTGACCTGCGGCCGGTGACGGCCCGAGGGGGCACCGGCCGGCCGGGGGCCGCCGGTTCACTCCGGGCGGCGGGCGTGGACGAAGAGGTGTTCCTCGGGCCCGGCCGTCCCGTCCTCGGGCCGGAAGAGCGCCGTGTGGTGGTGGAGCACCTCCAGCCCCAGCCCGGCCAGCCTGCGCAGGTGTTCCTCGGTGGACAGGCTGGAGACCGTGATCCGGTGGCCCATCCAGACGAGGTCGAGACCGCGGATGTCACCGGGCACGGTGGCCATGACGAAGTACCCGCCCGGCACCACCCAGGACACCATGCGCTCCAGCGCCGCCTCCATCTCCGGCCGGTCCATCACCAGCAGCGTGAAGAAGGAGCACACCGCGTCGAACCCGGCCCCGGGGGGCGTGTACGTCCGGACGTCGGCCCGCTCGAACCGGGCCTGCGGGACCCTGGCCCGCGCCAGGGCGACCATCTCGGCCGAGACGTCGATGCCCGTCACCTCGCAGCCGGCCCGTACCAGCGCCTCGGCCGCCGGACGGCCCGTGCCGCTGCCCGCGTCCAGCACCCGGGCACCGGACGGGAGCCGGGCGGTGAGCCAGTCCAGCGCGGCCAGCCGTCCGGGCAGGCCGCGGAACGCGTCCTCGTACCGCGCGCCGAGCGCGTCGAACACCTCTGCCGCGGACTCGGTCCCCTTCGTCGCCACCCTCGCTCCTCACGCTCGCCGCCCGGGACCCGCAACCGGGCCCGACGGGAAGGTTGTGCCCGCGCCGGGCCGTTCCCACGCCCACCGGTGGACCGCTACGGGTGCCCGGGGACCGTCCGCAGGTGGGCTACGGCGTACGGGCGGGCGCCCGGGGCCGCCGGGCGCAAGAGCCGCGCGGCGCCCCGGTGGGCGGGGCCGACGCGTTCCCTCACGGGCCGCTCCCCGACCGGCCGCCGGCCGGGTACGAGGACGGCGAGGGCGCGGCCGTTGCGGGCGCCGGAGCGCAAGCGCGCGCCGGTCGTCCCGCCCGCCCCGGGCCCCGGACCGGGCCCGTTCCTCAGCCCCGGAGTTCCGCGAGGCGCTCCGGGGAGGCTTCGGCGAGCGCCTTGGTGACGGCGTCCACGCCCTCCTGGAGTCCGTAGACCGGGGTGCCCGGCTGCTGGCGCCAGGAGTCGTCGAGGCCGCCCGCGTCGACGGTGTCGAAGCCGAGTTCCCCGATGAGGGCCCGTACGGTCCGCTTCGCCGCCTCGTCGTCGCCCGCGACCGGCAGGGCCAGCCGGTCCGGGGAGCCCTCCGGGAGCGGCCGGTCCAGGATGTCCTGGGCGTAGGTGCCGTTGAACGCCTTGATCACCGGGTGGCCGAGGTGGCGCTCGGTCCAGCGGCTCTCGGTCAGGCCCTCGTCCTCGATCCCGGCGATCCGGCCGTCGCGCTCCTGCGGGTAGTAGTTGCCGGTGTCGATGACGGCGAAGCCCTCGGCGGCCCCGTCGAGGACGCCCGGGGGCAGGTCCGGCACGTTCTTGAACGGGATGGTGACCACGACGACCTCGGCGCCCCGGGCCGCCTCGGCGACGGTGACGGGGGTGGCGCCGGTCTCCTCGGCGAGCGCGGCCAGGCTCCGGGGGCCGCGCGAGTTCGCCACGGACACGTCGTGCCCGAGGGCGGTGAGCCGGCGGGTCAGGTTGCCGCCGATGTGGCCCGCTCCGATGATGCCGATCTTCATGAGCTCTCCAGATGCGTACGGGGTGGTCGGGTGTCGCGTCCTGTACGAACTCCCGTGACCCGCACGGCATTCCGCCCCGCCCCCGCGGTCCCCCGTACGGAGGACCCGGGGACCTGGCCGTGACCCGGACATGCCGCGGGGCCGGTACCGGGACACCGCCCGGTACCGGCCCCGCGGGAGGGGTCAGGCTCCGCTCGCCCCGAGCATGCCCTCACGCTCGACGATCTTCACGCGCTCGCGGCCCTGGGGCTCGCCGAGGGCCTTCTCCGCCGCGTCCAGGCGGTGCCAGCCTTCCCAGGTCGTGTAGCGGATGCTCCGCCCGGAGAGGAAGGACTCCACCGCGTCCGGCCCGGGCGAGGCGGGCGTGCGCAGGCGGCCCTGCGCGTGGTCGGCGAGGAGGTTGGCGACGGTCTCGTTGGCGTCGCCCTTGGTGTGGCCGATCAGACCGACCGGGCCGCGCCTGATCCAGCCGGTCACGTAGGTCGACGCCAGGTGCTCACCGGCCTCGACGACCCGGCCGCCCTCGTCCGGGACCGTGCCGGTCCCGACGTCCCAGGGCAGCTTGGCCAGCTCGTCCGAGAGGTAGCCCACCGCCCGGTAGACGGCCTGGACGTCCCAGGTGTGGAACTCGCCGGTGCCCTTGACGTTGCCGGTGCCGTCGAGCTCGGTGCGCTCGGTGCGCAGCCCCACGACCTTGCCGTCCTCGCCGAGCACCTCGGAGGGCGATTCGAAGAAGTGCAGGAAGAGCTTGTGCGGACGGTCGCCGATGTCGCGGATCGCCCAGTTCTCCAGGGTCTTCGCGACCATGTCCGCCTGCTTGTTGGCGCGGCGGGCGGCGATCGAGCCCTCGTCGTAGTCGATGTCCTCGGGGTTGACGATGACCTCGATGTTCGGCGAGTGGTCCAGCTCCCGCAGCTCCATCGGGCTGAACTTGGCCTGCGCCGGGCCCCGGCGGCCGAAGACGTGCACTTCGAGCGCCTTGTTGGCCTTCAGGCCCTCGTGGACGTTGGGCGGGATCTCCGTCGGGAGCAGTTCCTCGGCCGTCTTGGCCAGGATGCGGGCCACGTCCAGGGCGACGTTGCCGACGCCGAGGACGGCGACCTTCCGCGCTTCCAGCGGCCAGGTGCGCGGGACGTCCGGGTGCCCGTCGTACCAGGAGACGAAGTCGGCGGCGCCGTAGGAGCCGTCGAGCTCGATGCCCGGGATGGTGAGCGCGCGGTCGGCCGTGGCGCCGGTGGAGAAGATCACGGCGTCGTAGAACGTGTGCAGCTCGTCGAGGCTGATGTCGTTCGGGTAGTCCACGTTGCCGAAGAGGCGGACCTGCGGCTTGTCGAGCACCTGGTGCAGGGCGGTGATGATGCCCTTGATCCGCGGGTGGTCGGGGGCCACGCCGTACCGGATCAGCCCGAAGGGCGCCGGCATTCTCTCGAAGAGGTCGATGGACACACCGGGATCGGCGGCGGCCTCGGACTTCAGCAGCGCGTCGGCGGCGTAGATCCCTGCGGGACCGGCACCGACGATTGCTACCCGCAGGGGGCGAGGCATGACAAAGGTTCCCTTCGAGCGACAGCAAGCTGGATCAAGGGAAACCTTAAACTAAGGCAAACCTTACCCGACACCCGGTGTCTGTTTATGACCCCATAACCAAAAGTTATGACCCCACCAGGCCCCTCACAGGGTCGCACACCCCCGGCGCGGGCGTTCCCGCGCCTGTCCCGAAACCGCCCGCGCGGGCCGTCCCGCCCGGCCCCCCACCGGGGCCGCCCGGACCGAACTCGCTGGTCAGCGGTGGCCCCACCTGACAGACTGGAGCGGCTCGACCACCCCCAGGAGGACACATGGCAGACGAGACCGACACCCCGCAGGACGAATCCCCGGCCGACGAGGCCAAGCGCAGGTTCCGGGAGGCACTGGAGCGCAACGCGGCCAATGCCCAGTCCCAGCAGGCGCACCAGAGCCGCGCGAAGGTGCAGGGCTCCAGCAGCGGCCCCGGCGGCAAGAACAAGAAGGTCCGCCGCAAGACCGGCTGACCCTCGCACACGAGGAGCTCAGTCTCGCCGTCCCGGCGGCGGGACCGAGCGGGCTGCCCGTCGCGGGCGCCCGTGCGGGGCGGCACCGGCCGTGACCGCGTTGGGCCACTCGGGTGAGTGGCGATAACCCCGGGCGCCGACAGCAGTTGATCAGCTCGCCCTGCCGAGGGCAGCTATCTCATGCGACAGTGCGACAGAAGGACTCACCCCATGCTCAAGAAGTTCATGGCCACCGCCGCCGTCACCGCCTCCGTGCTCGGCGCGGGCGCCGCCGTGGCGACCCCGGCGATGGCGATCGGCAACGACGACGGCATCAACACCGTGAACGGCAACGGCTCCCAGCAGCTCTACGGCAACGGCCAGACCCACGGCGACCAGAGCCCGCAGCTCAGCGCGGTCCAGGGCTCCCTGAACAAGCTCTGCGTCGGCCTCCCCGCGAAGGTCAACGCCCAGTCCCTGGTGGCACTCCTCGCCAACGTCGGCGTCCAGGACGTCAACGTGCTGGCCAACCCGCAGAACCAGCAGTGCGCCGAGAACTCCACCCAGGCCAAGGGCGACGAGCCGCTCTCGCACATCCTGGACAACATCCCGGTCCTCTCCGGCAACGTCTCCGCCGGCAGCTGACCCACCGGGCCCGCGCGGCCCGCAGCCACCTCCCCACGGACACCGTCCTCCCGATCCGCACCGGCGCGACCTCACGGCGCCGGTGCGGATTCGTGTCCGGACCACGAACATCATGTGACGGCGGGGCAAAGGAAAGTTCCTCTGGTCTATACCTTGACAGGTCCAGACCAGCTTCTGTTCAGTGTCGGTAGCTGTCGCCCCATACGACAACTACCCCCACTCAAGGAGCAGTTACGTGATACGTGCGCTACACCGCCGCGCCCTCTCCCTGGCCGCCGCCGCTGCCATGACGGTCGGTCTCGCGATCTCCCTGCCCTCCTCCCCCGCCGCGGCGGCTCCGGCGTGCGTGACCCCCTGGGCCTCCGTCAGCGTGTACACGAACGGCACGAGCGCCTCGCACAACGGGCGCAACTGGAAGGCGAAGTGGTGGACGCAGGGCGAGACGCCCGGCACCACCGGACAGTGGGGCGTCTGGGCCGACCAGGGTGCCTGCGGCGTGCCGGACCCGGTGACGGACTTCGTGGTCACCGAGGCGCAGTTCAGCCAGATGTTCCCGAACCGCAACCCCTTCTACACCTACCAGGGCCTGGTCGACGCCCTGGCGGCCTACCCCGCCTTCACCAAGACCGGTGACGAGACGACCAAGCGCCGGGAGGCGGCGGCCTTCCTCGCCAACGTCTCGCACGAGACCGCCGGGCTCTACTACATCGTGGAGCAGAACAAGAACAACTACCCCCACTACTGCGACGCGACCCAGCCCTACGGCTGCCCCGCGGGCCAGGCCGCCTACTACGGTCGCGGACCGATCCAGCTGAGCTGGAACTTCAACTACAAGGCGGCCGGTGACGCCCTCGGCATCAACCTGCTGGCCAACCCGTACCTGGTGGAGACGGACCCGGCCATCGCCATGAAGACGGCGCTCTGGTACTGGAACACCCAGAACGGCCCGGGCACCATGACCCCCCACGCGGCGATGGTGAACGGCGCGGGCTTCGGCGAGACCATCCGCTCCATCAACGGCGCCCTGGAGTGCAACGGCGGCAACCCCGCCCAGGTCCAGAGCCGCATCAACAACTACAACAACTTCACCCAGCTGCTCGGTGTGACGCCGGGGAACAACCTCAGCTGCTGACACCGGCGACCCGTCGCCTTCCTGACGGGACGACAGCCTGACGGCCACCTGGCAGGCCCCACCCGGGCCGGCCAGGTGGCCGAGGTGTTTCCGGGGGGCCTCAGCGGGTGCGCAGGGCGGTGGCCAGCTGGGCGCGGGAGCGGACGTGCAGCTTCCGGTAGATCCGGGTCAGCCGGGCCTCCACCGTCTTGACGCTCACGAAGAGTTTGGCCGCGGCCTCCTGGTTGCTGGCGCCCTGGCCGACGAGGAGCGCGAGCCGGGTCTCGGCCTCGGTCAGGGCCGCGAACGCCACCGGCCGGCCCCCCTCGGCGGGGGACGGCTCCCCCGCCAGTTCCGCCCAGGGCCTGGCCCCGGCCCGGTCGAAGACCTCGGCCGCCGCGCGGAGCGCGGCGCGGGCGGGCGCGCGGCGGCGGCGCCGTCGCTCCACCCGGGCGAGCGCGAGCAGCGTACGGCCGTGCTCCAGGGGCAGGTGCAGGGCCGCGAACCGGTGCGCGGTGGCCTCCAGCAGGGCGACGGCTCCGTCGGCCTCGCCCCGCGCGGACAGGCACAGGCCCCGGGCCCGGTCGAGGGCGGCGAGCACGGTGGTGCGGCCCAGGCGCAGGGCGACCGTACGGACGGAGTCCAGGAGTTCGGCGGCCTCGCCGGGGCGGTCGGCGGCGACCAGGGCCTCCGCCAGTTCTCCGTGCCAGCGCAGCACCGAGGGGTCCACCACCTGCTGGGCGGCCTCCAGTTCGGCGACCCGGCGCAGGGTGGCGACCGCCTTCGCGGCCTCGCCGGTGGCCAGTTCGACCAGGCCGAGCACGTACAGGCCGCGGGAGAGGAAGACCTGGTCGCGTTCCTCCTCGGAGGCCCGGATGCCGCGCCGGGCGTACGCGGCGGCGCGGGCGAAGCTGCCGCCCGCCGCCTCGGCCATCGCGGCGACGTACCAGGCGGGGCCGGGCGAGAGGCCCGCCTCGATCGTCAGCTCCAGGGCGCTGCGGGCGTGGGCGGCGGCCGGGGCGCAGCGGCCTCGCCGCAGCTCGACCTCGGTGAGGCTGCGCAGGACCTCCAGGACGTCCTCGGCGGAGCCGGTGCTGCGCACGGCGGGGAGCAGTGCCAGGAGCTGGTGGCGGGCGTCGGTGAGGCGGTCGTCGAAGAGCGCGTGCCGGACGGCGAGGTACTGCGGCGCGTGGCGCATGCCGAGCGGTACCTCGGGGACGGGCAGGGCCAGTGCCCCGGCCAGGATCTCCTCGGCGTCCGGGTCCCCCAGGATGCGGCCCATGCGGGCGCGTACGGTCAGGGCCATGGCCTCGGCGGTCCGGTCGCCGCCGAGGGCGGCGAGGGCCCCGGCCCCGGCGGCGGCGTCGCGGGAGCGGACGGGGTCGCCGTCGCTGAGGTTGTGCTTCCAGGCGGTCCGCAGTTGCACGGCGGCCTGGAGCGAGGGGTCCCCGGCGGCGTCGGCGGCGGCGTGCGCGAAGGTCTCGTCGAGGGCGCCGAGGGCCTGGCCGGCGGCGTCGATGACGGCGAGCCGGGCCCGGACCCGGTCGGCGGGCGGGGCGTCGCGGGCCAGTACGGCGCGGGCGGCGCGGCGGGCGAGGTCGGCGCGGCCGGCCCAGCCCGCGTCCTCGGCGGCGCCGACGAGCCGGGCCAGTTCCTCCCCGGGCAGGTGGGACGGGGTGCGTTCGGCCGCGAGGAGGCCGAGTTCGGCGGCGAGGGCGCGCTGGCCGCGGCGGCGGCAGGCGGCGGCGGCCCCGGTGATCTCGGCGGCGAGCCGTTCGTCGGGGGTGTCCACGGCCAGCGCGCGGTGGCGTACCGCCTGGACGGGGTCGTCGACGGCGGTGGCCAGGGCGGCGTGTCCGGCGGCGCGTTCGGGCCAGCCCGCGTCGGCGGCGAGGGCGGTGCGCAGCGCCCCGGCGGTGAACTCCACCGCCCCGTCGGCCCCGACGGTGACCAGGGCGGCCTTCTCGGCACCGGCCAGCTCCGCCTCCGCGTCGGGGCAGCCGGCCCGGCGCAGCAGGGCGGTGGTCGGGCGGGTGGCGAGGGCGGCGAGGAGCAGGGTGCGGCGGGCCTGGCGGGGTGCCTCGGCGAGGAGGCGGCGGGCGACCTCGCGGGCCTGCCCGGACAGCGGCAGGGTGTCGGCGTGGTGGGCTCCGCCGTCGCGGGAGCCGGCGAGGGAGCGGCCGAGGGCGAGGGCGAGCCGGGGGTTGCCGCCGCTGGCCTGGTGGATGCGGCCGGCGAGGCGGGCGGGCAGGCCGCGGCGGACGAGGAGTTCGGCGACCTCGTCGGCGCCGAGCGGGGGGACCTGGATCTCGGGGGTGCCGGGGCCGCAGAGGGACTCGGCGGCCGGGGCGGCGCCCTGGACGCACTCGGCCACCAGGACCCGTACGCGGGGCGGGGTCAGGCGCAGGGCGAAGCGGAGCAGGGCGGCGGTCTCGGCGTCGAGCCACTGGGCGTTGTCGAGGACGAGCAGGACGGGGCGGCGGACGGCGAGGGTCCGCAGGACCTCGGTGACGGCGAGGCGCAGCGCGACGTGGTCGCGGCCGGCCCGGGGGGCGTCCGTCTCGCGGCGCAGGAGGGCGACGGCGGTGCGCTGGGGGCCGGAGAGGCGGTCCAGGGCGTCGGCCGGGACGGAGGCCAGCAGGGCGGCGGCGGAGGCTTCGGGGAGGAGCTGGTCGGCGGCTTCGGGGGCGAGGCGGAGCACGGTCTCGTGGCGGTCCTCGGCGGCGTCGGCGACGGCGCGCAGCAGTTCGCTCTTCCCGGCGCCCGCGGGGCCGGTGAGCAGGGCGCGGCCGTGCGTGGTCAGCGCGCGGCGCACCGCCTCGGCCAGTTCACCGTGTCCGATGCCCGTCGCGGCCTGCCCCGTCGCCTCCCCCACCCACCGCCACCAGCCTCTCGGTCCCGGGCTTCCATGCCGTTCTCGTCGGACATGCCGTTCTTATAAGAGGTGACAATACGAGGTCGGGTGCCGGGGCGACCCCGATTGTGACGCAGGAATCAGCGGGCGGTCCGGCGGTGCGCGCCGGAGAGCCGCCGGTACGGGTGTACCGGCGGCTGTGCGGGACGGGCTGCGGCCGGTGCGGCCGGACGCGGCGTCAGAAGCCGAGGCTCCAGGAGTCGATGTAGCCGGTGTCGGCGGAGGCCACGTCCTGGACCCGCAGCTGCCAGGTGCCGGCGGCGGGCAGGGCGGAGGCGTCGACGGTGTAGGTGGTGAGGAGGTTGTCGGCGCTGTCCCCGGAGGAGTTCTTCAGGCGCTGGACGACGGCGCCGCCGGGGCCGACGAGGTCGATCACGAGGTCGCCCCGGTAGCTGTGCTTGATGTCGACCGAGACGGTGAGCGCGGCCGGTGCGTTGCCGGTGCGGCCCGTGACGGTGATCGGGGAGGAGACGGCCGGGCCGTTGTCGGGGACGGCGACGTCGGTGGCGTTCTCGTGGACCGGGTCGGCGGGCCCGGAGGTCACGGCGGTCACGGTCCTGGCCGCGTCGGCGAGACCGGCGCCGCAGCCTCCGGTGCAGACACCGGCCAGCGGGCGGGCGTTGGTCTTGATCGCCGTCTCGATCTGGGCCGGGCTGAGCGTGGGCCTGGCGGCGACGAGGAGCGCGGCGAGGCCCGCGACGTGCGGGGCGGCCATGCTGGTGCCCTGGTAGGGCTTGTAGCTCTCGGTGCCCGGGGTGGTGGCGGCGGAGTTCAGCGTGGAGAGGATGCCGTTCTCGGGGGTGGTGACGGTGCCGGGCGTGTCGGTGGCGCGGCGGGTCTCGCCGCCCGGGGCGGTGATGTCGACGAGCCTGCCGAAGTTGGAGTAGAAGGAGCGGTCGCCCGTGCGGTTGCCGGCGGCCACGTTGATGACGTTGTTGCAGCTGGCGGGCGAGAAGCCGGCCGCGTCGGCGTTGCTGTTGCCCGCCGCCACGACGACGGTGGTGCCGCGGCCGACGGCGGCGTTGACGGCGTTCTGGTAGCTGGCGCCGCAGGTGCCCGAGCCGCCGAGGCTCATGTTGATGACCTTGGCGGGGGTGGTGTTCGCCGGGATGCCGGGGACGGTGCCGCCGGAGGCCCAGGTGATGGCGTCGACGATGTCCGAGGTGGTGCCGCCGCACTTGCCGAGGACGCGGACGGGCTGGATCTTCGCGCCGTGTGCGACGCCCGCGACGCCCTTGGCGTTGTTCGCGGCGGCGGCGATGGTGCCGGCGACGTGGGTGCCGTGCCAGGAGGAGTCACTGGCCTTGGAGCCGACGGCGCATTCGCCGGCCGCGCTCCAGTCGCCCTGGTCGGCGGGGTTGTTGTCGCGGCCGTTGCCGTCGCGGGCGCCGGTGGAGCTGGAGATGAAGTCGTAGCCCGCGACGATGTTGGGGGCCAGGTCCGAGTGGGCGACGTAGCCGGTGTCGAGCACGGCGACGGTGACGCCCGCGCCGGTGGTCCGGTCCCAGGCGGCGGGGACGTTCATGCCCGCGGTGGGCTCGAAGAGGTCCCACTGCTTGGCGTACTCGGGGTCGTTCGGGGTGGCCAGTGCGTAGGCGCGGGCGTCCGGCTCGACGTAGGCGACGTCGGGGTCGGCCCGGAACTGTGCCATCACGGTGGCCGCGTCGGCGGGGGCGGCGGAGCCGCCGAGGCTGACGAGGGCGGCGCCGGTGCCCAGGCGGCGGTCGAACTTCGTCTTCTTGCCCGCCTTGCGGCCCTTGGCGGCGGCGTCGTCGGTGGCGGCCGTGTCGGAACGGGCCTCGGTGGCCGAGGACTTGTAGCCGACGATGAGGTTCTCGACCGGCGCGGCGGGCGCGGGGAGAGCGGCGGGGGCCGGGGCCGGGGCGCCGGGGGTGAGGGCCACGGAGGTGGTGGCGGAGCCGGCGAGCAGGGTGGCGGACATCGCCACCACGGATATGAGCCTGCGTCTGGACGCGTGCACGGAAGGTCCCTTTCGGTGGCCGCGTCCGGGCGTGCCGGAGCGGCCGGTCGGTGCTGTGCGGGGGGTGGGCCGGCGGCTGCGGGGCCGGAGACGAGTCGGTCGGGCTCGCTCCGGCCACCGCTGCGCGCCGCGTCGCTCCGGCCCTGGCGGTGGGCGGGCGACGGCGGTACCGGCGACCGGACAGGCGTCACGGCACCGTGCCATGTGGGGTTGGCACGGGGGCCGCCTGACCTGGGGAAGATCGCCGGTGGGCAGAGAGTAGGCAGCGCGGAGGTGAACTCGCTACGGGGAAAACCCTTGTCGCGGCCTTGACGGCGGCGCGGGGCCGGCGGGGTACGGGGGCCCGGCGGCCGGTGGGGCGGTGGCGGGGCGGCCGGGCGGGGAGCGGGCGGGCGGGCGGTGGCGGGGTGGTCAGCGGGGCGGGAAGAGCTTGCGGAAGTAGCTCCAGCTCGTCTCGTTCGGTTCGCTCCACTCCTGCGGGGCGCGAGCGAACTCGGGGTGGTGGGCGGCGATGTGGGCGCGGGTGCGGTCGGGCACCTCGGTGTAGGAGCCGAGCTTGCGGCCCCGGCAGTGGAAGGTGAGGCCGCCGGGGCGGCCGCCCTGTTCCATCCAGGGCAGCCAGGGCGACATCCGGGTCCACGACATCGTGGCGGGGACGCTCGGCGCGTCGGTGGTGAGGACGGAGGCGGGCGCGAAGAACTGGAAGAGCTCCAGTGCCTTGTAGGTGTCGTCCGCCGAGTGGAGCGGGTACTGCGCGACCGGCAGCGGCGAGGGGTGCGCCAGCGGGATCTCCAGGCTGAAGCAGACCTGGTCGCCGAGGTCGGTCAGGGGCACCGGGAAGGGGCGCAGCCGCTGGTTGGCCGGGTCGTTCCAGACGTGGAGCACCGGCTTGTCCTGCCAGGTCTCCAGGATCTCCCGGGTCGCGGGGTCCAGGTAGAACGCGGCCTCGCGGGAGAGCAGTCGCAGGCCGCCGGTCTCCTCGTCGGGGATCAGGCGGGCGACGTTGAGCCCCTCGAAGCCGAAGAGGCGCCGGTAGGGCTCGTCGGGGGCCCAGGAGTAGATGTCGCCCGTCCACCAGAAGGTGACCTCGGCGCCGTCGAGCGAGGCGCGGGCGCGGGCGAAGGCGTTCAGGAGTTCGGCGGGTGTCATGGTCCGTACTCTGCGCGGTCGCCGCCCCGCCGGGCAAACGGCGGGGCGGCGGGGCCGGTCGGGCGGGTTCACCGGTTCATGGAGTCACGGGTCACGGGGTCACGGGGTCACGCGTCCGCCGGGTCACGGGTTGTGGAAGCGGACCTCGGGTGCTCCGGCGGACGGGCCGTCCAGGACGGGCCGGGACTCGCCCTTGAGGTGCTGGTCGAAGAAGGCCGCGACGTAACCCCGGGTCAGTTCGACGGCGCGGGCGCCGGGGAGCGGGGCCCCGGGGCGGACCACGCCGAGCTGGTCGGCGAGGGAGGGCATGTCGGTGAAGCCGGAGTGGTCGGCGCCGTCGACGGTGATCCAGCGCTTCCAGCCGTCGAGGAGCGGCCACGGCTCGCTCCAGGCGCCCGGGACGCCGGGCAGGGTGTCCTGCGCGCCGATCAGCAGGAAGGGACGGCCGCCGATGCCGCCCGCGGGGAACGGCGAGGACAGGGTGCCGTCCATGTCGATCCCGGCGCGCACGCGCGGGTCGGCCGCCATCGTCTGGATCGCGGAGGCGCCGCCGATGGAGTGCCCGGCCATGGCGATCCGGGTCCGGTCGATCAGGCCCGCGTGGCGCCAGGCCGGGTGACGGGCGGTCAGCCGGTCCAGGAGGAAGGAGACGTCGCGGCCCCGGGTCTCGGTGACGGCCCGGTGGCCGCCTTCCTTGTCGATCCGGTCGCAGGCCAGGCAGGGCGGTATCCGGCCGCCGGGGAAGGTGGTGGACACGCTCTCGTAGGCGTGGTCCACCGAGGCCACCAGGTAGCCCCGGGAGGCGAGGTCCTCGGCGAGCGCGGTGAGGGTGGCGCGGTGGAGGGTGAAGCCGGGCGAGAGCACGATCAGCGGGTGGCGGCCCGGGACCGGGCGGGCGCCGGTCCGCGCGTGGGACCGGGTGCCGGCGAGGGCCTCGGGCCCGATCACCCCGTCCAGCCCCTGGAAGGCCAGGAACAGCCGGGCCTCCTCGGTGCTGAGGTAGGGCGCGGGGGCGCCGCCGGTGGAGCGCCGGGCCGGGTAGGTCATGGTGACCATCAGCTCGCGGGGTCCGGAGCCGGCCCAGGGGTCGGTCCGGTCCCGGTCGACCAGGTGCAGGTCCTCCCGGCCGACCTCGAACCGGCCGGTGGGGCGCGGGAGTTCGGGGACCGTGGCGCGCTGCGCGGCAGGGACGGGAGCGGCGTACGAGGTGCCCGTGGTGGTGAGCAGGAGGGGGGAGAGGAGGGCGAGGAGCGTGACAGCGACCGCTGTCCGGCGTCGGATCATGCCACCGAACCTAGTGGGGCCGGCCTGGCGGATCATCAGCTCTCCGGCGTATCCGTGTCACCCTGGAGGTGGAGGCCGCGTGGCGCCGGTCCCCGTGCCCGGTCCGTGGGGACCGGGCGCGGGACGGGCCGCCGCCGGGGGCCGGGCCGGCCGGGGGTCAGGCCAGCCGGGGGTCAGGCCAGCCGGGGGTCAGGCCAGCCGGACGGGGAGTTCGTACAGGTCGTTCTGGGTCAGGATCGGCTTGTTGCGGAGCTCCTCGGGGCCGACGGCCAGGGTGAGGTCCGGGAAGCGGGCGTACAGGGCCGGGAGGGCGACCAGGGCCTCCAGGCGGGAGAGGGCGGCGCCGGGGCAGACGTGCGGGCCGTGGCCGAAGGAGATGTGGCGGTTGGGGGTGCGGGTGGCGTCGAACGCGCCCGCGGTCGGGCCGTGCTGGGCCTCGTCGCGTCCGATGGCGCCGAAGGAGACGATCAGGCCCTCGCCCCGGGGCAGGACCTGGTCGCCGACCTCGATGTCCTGGGCGGCGAAGCGGATCAGGACGTGCGAGGTGGGGGTGGACCAGCGCAGGGTCTCCTCGACGACGTTCTCCCAGGGGATCTCCCCCTTGAGGACGAGGGCGCGCTGCTCGGGGTGGGTCTCCAGGGCGACGACCGCGTTGACGATCAGGCTGATCGTGGTCTCGTGACCGGCCGCGACCATCAGCTGGAGGGTGTTGGTGATCTCCTCGGTGGTGAGGCGGTCGCCGTCCTCCCAGGCGGCGATGAGGGCGCTGGTGAGGTCGTCGCCCGGCTCCCGGCGCTTGGACTCCACGATGCGGGAGAACAGCGCGCCGAGGTCCGCCATCATCTGCGGCACTTCCTCGGGCAGGGTCTGCGTGGAGAAGAACTTCTCGAAGAGCGCCTTGAGCCGGGGGTGTTCGGCGGTGTCGACGCCCATCAGTTCGCTGATGACGTTCATCGGCAGCGGGTAGGCGAACGCGGCCTTGAGGTCGACGCTCTCCCCGGCGGGCCGCTCGGCCAGCCGGTCGAGCATGCCGGTGGTCAGCGCCTCGATGCCGGTCCGCAGCTTCTCGACCCGGCGGACCGTCAGGGCCTGGGCGACCAGGGTGCGCAGGCGGCGGTGCTCGTCGCCGTCGACGGTCAGCATGGAGCGGCCGGGGTTGGCGAGGCCGATCAGCGGCCAGTCCGGGGGGATCTCGCCGCGCTGCCAGGCGCCCCACACGCCGATGTCCTTGACCAGCCGGGGGTCGGTCAGCAGCCGGCGGGCCTCGGCGTGGTGCGTGACGGCGTGGACGCCCACCCCGCCGGGCAGGACGACCCGGACCAGCGGGCCGGCGGCGCGCAGCGCGGCGCTCTCGGCGTCGAGGTCGGTGACGAAGGGGTCGAGGGTGAGGGCGGCGGGGGTGGCGTGGTCGACGGGGCACGTCATCGGGTGGCTCCAAGGGCGGGGGTCGGGGTGTAGGTGACCGGGAGCGCGGACAGGCCCCGCAGCCAGGGCGAGGGGCGCCGGGAGAGGGTGGCGGCGGGGACGGCGAGGTCGACGTCGGGCAGCCGGTCGAGGAGGACCTCGATGCCGGTGCGGGCGATGACCTCGGCGACCTCCTGGGCGGGGAAGGGGCAGCGGTGCTCGCCGTGGCCGAAGGAGAAGAAGGCGTTGTTGCCGCCGGTCAGGGCGGACGCGTCGGTACGCACGTGCGGGTCGGCGTTGGCGGCGGCGAGGCCGAGGAGGACGAGGTCGCCGCGGGCGATGCGCCGGCCGCCGAGCTTGGTGTCGCGGGAGGTCCAGCGGCCGGCCACGTTCTGGGTGGGGGTGTCCTCCCACAGCACCTCGTTCATGGCCTCGCCGACGCTGTGCCGTCCGCCCGCGAGCGAGGCCGCGAACCGGTCGTCGGTGAGCATGAGGCGCAGGGAGTTGCCGATCCAGTCGGCGGTGGGCTGGTGGCCGGCGGCCATCATCACCATCAGGTCCTGGGCGATCTCCTCCAGGGTGAAGCCGGCCTGGTTGGCGAGCATCCGGGAGGCGACGTCGGGGCCGGGCGCGGCCTGTTTGGCGGCGAGCAGCGCGAACATGGACCCGCCGAGGTGGCGCTGGCCGTCCAGGGCCCCCTCCCGCCCGTTGATCATGTCGTTCATGGCGGTGACGAGGCCGGGGCCCTGTTCGTCGGGGAAGCCGTAGATCCGGGCGAGGACCCGCAGGGGCAGGAGCATGGCGTACTGGGCGACGATGTCGCACTCGCCCTTGCCGCAGAGCGCGTCGATCAGTTCGTCCGCGAACCGCTCGGCGTGGCCCTTGAGTTCGAAGGGGTCCACCGCTTCCAGCGCGTCGCAGATCACGGCGGCCCGTTCCCGGTGGCGTTCGCCGACGGTGTAGAGGATCGACGGCTGCTTGCGGCCGATCATCGGGAGCAGCGGCCAGTCGGCGGGGATGCGGTCCCACTGGTTCCACAGGTCGGAGTCGCGGGAGAAGAGCACCGGGTCGCTGGTGACCTGGTGGAGTTCGCGGTAGCCGAGGACGAGCCAGGCCGGTATGTCGCCGTCGAGGACGACCGGGGCGACGGCGCCGTGGTCGCGCCGCATCTCCCGGTAGAGCTCGGTCGGGTCGGTCTGGAACCGGGGCCCGCCCAGGGGGACGGGCGGGTGCTCGGGGGTGGTCACGGGGTGGGCTCCGGGGTCTTCGGCAGGCGGGCCGCGAGGGTGGTCTGGAGGTGCTGGACGAGGGAGATCAGGACGTGCTTGCTGGAGGTGCGGACGCGGGCGTCGCAGAAGACCAGCGGGACCTCGGCCGGGAGGTCGAGGGCCTCGCGGATCTGGTCGGGGGTGTGGGCGGGGCCGCCGAAGTCGTTGCAGGCGACGACGAAGGGGGTGCCGTGGTGTTCGAGCCGGTCGATGGCGTACCAGGAGTCGGCGAGGCGGCGGGTGTCGACGAGGACGACCGCGCCGAGGGTGCCGGAGAAGAGCCGGTCCCACAGGAACCAGAACCGTTCCTGGCCGGGGGCTCCGAACAGGTAGAGGACGTTGTGCGCGTCGAGGGTGATGCGGCCGAAGTCGAAGGCGACGGTGGTGGCGCTCTTCGCGGCGATCCCGTCGGTGGAGTCGACGGCCTCGCCGGCCTTGGTCATCGTCTCCTCGGTGTTCAGCGGGCGGATCTCGCTGACCGAGCGGACCATGGTGGTCTTGCCGACGCCGAAGCCGCCCACGATGACGATCTTCAGGCCGTTGTCGGCGGTGCTCCGCAGGGCCTGGCGGGGTGGTGGCGGGGGCTCCCCCGGTCTCGGTCCCAGGGGACCTTCTGCGGGGACGGCGTCAGAGGTTACGGAGTCCAACGAGCACCTGCTCCAGGATGTCGAGGTCGGGAAGGCTGTACGCCGAGTGCGCCGTACGCGGGTGGCGGGCGCTGATCCGGCCGGTGTCGTGGAGGTCGGCGAGGAGGATGCGGACGATCGACACCGGCAGCCGCAGTTCGGCGGCGATCTCCACGACGGCTGTCGGGTACTGGCACATGCGCAGGATCGCCGCGTGCTCGGACTGCATGCCGGGCACCGGGTCGTACTCGGCGACGATCAGGGTGACCAGGTCGAAGGCGTCGGAGCCGGAGCGGCTGCGGCCGCCGGTGAGGGTGTAGAACCGGTCCGGGGTGTCGTCCCGGCCCGGCCTGCTCCTGCTCATCCCCGGGGCCGGGCGATGAGGTGCTCGCCTAGCTGTTCGACCAGTTCGGACATGTTGTGGCCGACGAGGCCCGCGTCCGCTTCCTCGGTGGCGACGAGCGCGAGGTGGGCCCCCTCGCCGGCCTCGACGATGAAGAGGATGCCGCCGTAGAACTCGGCCATGGCGGAGCGGACGCCGCCGGTCCCGTCGCCGAACTCGATGGAGGCCCCGTGCGAGAGGCTCTGGATGCCGGCGGCGATCGCGGCGAGCTGGTCGGCCTGGTCGACGGAGAGCTCCGGGGTGCGGCACAGCTTGAGGCCGTCGCGGGAGAGCACGAGGCCGTGGCGGGCGCCGGGGGTCCGCTCCAGGAGGCCCTCCAGGAGCCAGCTGAGGGTCTCGTCGGTGGTGGAGCCGGTCATTCCGTGTTGCCTTCCGGGTGCGGGGGGTTGGGTGACGGCGTGGGCGGCGCGGAGGCGTCGCGGACCGCCTGGCGGAAGCTGCCGAAGCGGGCGGCCGACCGGGAGGCGCCGGTGGGGGCGGTCCCGGTGCGGGCCGCCGCGGAGGCGGCGTCGGGTCCTTCGGGGTGGGCGGCGGCCAGGGTCCGGCCGCGCCTGCGCCGGGGGAGGCCGCTCTCGCCGAGCAGCGGGTGCTCGCCGGTGGACTCGGCGGCGGAGCCGTCCGCGGCGGGTGCGGCGGCCTCGGGGCGGGTACGGTCTCCCGCGCCCTCGGCGGCGGGCGGCCCGGCGGGGCGGTCGTGGACGGCCTCGGGCGCGGGGGCCGGGGCGGCGGCGGGCGGGGGGAGTGCGGCGGTGACGGCGACGAGGGCGGGCGTGGGACCGGCCTCGGCCGGGGTGCGGTTGACCAGTTCCTGGGGCAGCATCATCAGCGCGCCCGTGCCACCGCGCGCCGAGGGCCGGAAGGAGACCTTCAGCCCGTGCTTGCGGGCGAGGCGGCCGACGACGGCGAGGCCGAGCCGGGTGCCGGAGAGCCCGGCCAGGTCCAGCGACTCGGCGCGGACGGCCCGTTCGGCGCGGCGGAGCTGGACCTCGCTCATGACGAGGCCGCTGTCCTCGACGGTGATGATGATGCCGGCCGGGACCTCCTCCACGTAGACGTGGACCTCGGCGGTGGGCGGCGAGAAGTTCGCGGCGTTGTCGAGGAGTTCGGCGAGGGCGTGCATGACGCCTTCGGCGGCGTGCCCGGCGACGGCCGCTTCGCTGGTGCAGTGGAGCCGGACCCGCTGGTAGCCGCCGATGCGGCCCATGGCTCCGCGCAGGATGGACTCCATGACGATCGGCTTGGCCCAGCGGCGGCCCGAACGGGCGCCGGTGAGGACGGCGATGGAGTCGGCGAGGCGGCCCGCCTGGGCGGTGCGGTGGTCGAGGTGGAGCAGGTCGCCCAGGACGTCCTCGTCGGCGTGCCGGTGTTCCATGTCGCGGAGGTCGGCGAGCATGCCGGTGGCGAGGGCCTGCATCCGGCCGGCCGCGTTGGCGGCGGCGGCCATGGCGGCGGCCCGTCCGGACTCGGCGCGGCGCAGGCGGTTGCCGAGCCGCTCGCGGGAGGCGCTCTGGGCGGCGGTGAGCTGGTCGAGCTCGGTGGAGTGGACGAAGGCCAGGCTCTCCAGCTCGGCGGCGTGGGCGCCGGCCAGGCGACCGCGTTCGGCGGTGTGCGCCGCGGCGCCGCGCGCCGCGTCGGCGGTCAGCCGGGCGATGCGCGCGTCACGGTCGGCGAGTTCGGCGCCGAGGCCGGTGACCCGGGCGCGCAGCAGTTGGGCGGTGCGCGTGGCCCAGGTCACGGCGAAGGCCGCGAGGGCGAGCAGCACCGCGCCCGCGCCGGAGAACCAGGCGAGGGGGGTGCGGACGGAGGGCGGGGCCGCGGCCACCGCCGCCGCGCAGAGAGCGCCGGCGGCCACTGCGGTGATCAGCAGGGCCAGCGCGGAGGGGCGAAGGGGGGAGGGCGAAGCCGTCATCGATCAAAGCCTCATACGGGGCGTAAATGGAGGAGAGCGTTCCTGTGGCAACGAGAACCAACTATAGGAGAGTTATTGATCGTTTTGGAAAGGTTCTGGCGACTATCGCGTTCTGCAATGACAACTGACGGGTGGTTTGGGGTATTTTGCCACGAGTGGGAGTGCGTAGGGGAAGGGATGGAGGAAGGCGTAGGGGAAGGCGTCCACCGGCTGTCGAGAACAGGCCGCCGGAGCCCGGGAGCCGGGCAGACCGGGGCGGGGGGCCTCCCCGGCGGCCCGGCACGGAAAATCCGGCAAGGACACGCAGGAGTGGAACGATCATCACATTGCGGTCCATGACATCCTGTGACGTCACAACTCGCCGGACGGTATCGGCGGACGTCCGGGGGATATGGGGAAGGTCATGAGGCTCTGCTTCCTGGTGGAGGAGCACTACCGCCACGACGGCATGCCGAACGAGGTGATCCACCGGCTCGAAGCCTGGGGACACCGGGTCGACGTGGTGCGGCCGGGCGGCTCGCTGCTGCGGATGACCGAGGTGGTGAACGCGGGGGCCCACGACGCCTGGGTGCTCAAGACGGTCTCCGGCGGCCCCGGTCTGACCCTGCTGGAAGCCGCCGCGGCGGCCGGGGCGACCACGGTCAACGACGCCCGGTCGATCCGGGGCGTCCGGGACAAGGCGCTGGCCGCCGCCATCGGGCGGGCCCGGGGGCTCCCGCTGCCGCCGACCTGGGCGGTGGCCCGCCCCGAGCTGCTCCGGGAGATACCGGCGGCGGAGTACCCCCTCGTCGTCAAGCCCGCGGACGGCAGCTCCGGCCGGGCGGTGCACCTGGTGACCTCGCCGGAGCGGCTGGAGTCGATGCTCCCGGACCTCGCGGGCGAGGGCATGCTCATCGCCCAGCCCTACGTGCCCAACCCGGGCACCGACATCAAGGTGTACGCGGTCGGCGGCGAGCTGTTCGCTACCGAACGCTGCTCCCCGCTCCACCCCGACCCCGCCGTACGGGAGCGCCGCGTACCGCTGTCGTCCGAGGTCGCGGCGATCGCCGCGCAGGTGGGGGCGGTGTACGGGCTCGACCTGTACGGGGTGGACGTGCTGCTGGGCCCCGACGGGCCGGTGGTCGTCGACGTGAACGACTTCCCGAGCTTCCGTCAGGTGCCGGACGCGACGGCGCGGGTGGCCCGTGCGGTGCTGGACCTGGCCCGCAAGGGCGGCTCGGCGGACGGCGCCGGGTACCCGCTGCCCGTGCCGGTCCCGGCGCAGGTGTCGGCGGGCGCGGGCGCCGGGGCGGGTGACCCCGTATGAGGATCGCCCTGATCACCCCGGAACCCGGCCATCCGCTGCTGGCGGCGGCCACGGCCGTGCTGGTGGACGCCGGGCACGACGTGGCGGCCCTCGATCCGTCCGCGCCGCAGGAGCCCCTCGGGCCCCTGGCCGACGTGTACCTGCTGAAGTCGCGCACCCCGGGGGCGCTGGCGCTGGCGCGCGGGCTGGAGCGGCGGGGCGCCACCGTGGTCAACCCGTCCGCGGCGACCGCGCTGTGCCAGGACCGCACGCTGATGGCGGAGCGGGCACTGCGGGCGGGGCTGCCCTTCGCCCGGACCCGTACGCACGCCTCCTTCCGCGGGTGGGCCCGCGGCGCGCGGCTCGCCGCCCCCGTGGTGGTCAAGAGCCGGTACAGCCGCCGGGGCGACCTGGTCGCCCGCGCCGACGGCGCCGCGCGGCTGCGGGAGCTGGCGCGGGCGTGGCCGCAGGAGCCGGTCGTGGTGCAGGACTTCACGCCCAACAGCGGCTGGGACCACAAGCTGTGGGCGATCGGGGACCAGGTCTTCGCGGCCCTGCGCCGCTCCGAGCTCTCCCCCGGGGGCCGCGGCCCCACGGAGCCGCTGCCCCTCGGCGCCCTGCCCGCCGGATGGGCGGACCTGGTGCGCCGGACCGGCGAGGTGTTCGGGCTGGACGTCTACGGCGTGGACATCGTCCAGGCCGTGGACGGGAGCCCGCTGATCGTGGACGTCAACGCCTTCCCCGGCATCCGGGGCCAGGCCGGCGCCCCCCGGGCCCTGGCGGCGCTGGCCCTGCGCCGGGCGGCCGGACCCCGTACCCAGGACGTGCCGCCGGCCTGACCGCGGACGGGCCCCGGGGGCGGGAGGCCGGGGCCGCTACTTGATGACCTCGACCTTCTTGTCGCCCGCGGCCTTCGCGTACGCCGGGGCGCTCGCGCCCAGCACGGTGACGGTGAGGGCGAGCAGGACGGAGACGACGGCGGTCGTCCGCTTGCGGTTCACGGTTCCCCCTGAGGGTTCGGGACGGCTCCGCCGGAGCGGCGGTGGCGGCAGCCTCTCACCGGGGCACGGGCCCG
Source organism: Streptomyces sp. NPDC051567 (assembly GCF_044454165.1). Taxonomy (NCBI): domain Bacteria; kingdom Bacillati; phylum Actinomycetota; class Actinomycetes; order Kitasatosporales; family Streptomycetaceae; genus Streptomyces; species Streptomyces sp. NPDC051567. The sequence goes on from NZ_JBITDK010000018.1 coordinate 110,537, forward strand.
GCAAGGCCCGGACGGTGTCCCGTCACGCCGGGTGGTCCACGGCCTCCGCGATCACCTCGGGCAGCCACTGCGTGAGCCGGCCGAAGCCGAAGCCGAGCCCGGCGGCCCGGCTGTTGTCCATGGCGTAGGGGTGGTCGAGGGCGTACGGCGAGACGGGGGTGGCCGCGTCCTCGACGAACCGGTACAGCGGCGTCCGGCCGAGCCGCCCGCCGATGAACTCGCAGAGTCCCCGCACGTCGAGGGCGCCGTGGGAGGAGGCGTTGACCGGTCCGGTGAAGGTCTGTTCCGCCGCCCAGTGCAGGAGGTCGGCGATCTCCCGGTGGTGGATGAAGGAGGTGAGGTGCGAGCTCGCGCGGACGTCGACGGGGACGCCCGCGCCGATCCGCCCGACGTAGTGCGCGAGGCGCCCGGTGAAGTCCTCGGCGCCGCCGCCGAGGACGTGCGCGGTGCGTACCGAGACGTAGGGGAAGGCGGGGTCGCGCAGGAAGACGGCCTCGGCCTGCCGCTTCCCCTCGGAGTAGGCGCTGTCGACGCCGATGGCGCGTTCCACCAGGCCCAGGTCGTGCCAGGGGAGGCCGGTGACGGCCGGGACGCGCGCGAGGTCGAGGGAGTCCTCGGTGAGGGGGAGTTCCGGCGCGGGGGTCACCGGGGAGGCGAAGGTGGCCGGGTTGTAGACCTCGATCGTGGAGGTCATCACGTACCGCCCGGTCCGCCCGGCGAAGACGCGCCGGGCGACGGCGGCCTGGAGGGGGGTGTAGCAGACCTGGTCGACGACGACGTCGAAGGTGCGCGGGCCGAGCGCCGCCCGCAGGTGCTCCTCGTCGCCGCGGTCGGCGACGAGGTGGGTGACACCGGCGGGCGGGGCGGCGGAGCCGCGGTTGAGGACCGTGACCTCGTTGCCGGCGTCGCGTACCAGGGCGACCAGGTGCTTTCCGAAGTACCGGCTTCCGCCGATGACAAGAATCTTTCGCATGCGTCCGACTCTGCCGCGCTATCGTCCCCGGCAGAACTGGTGGTCGACTGAACGCGTCGTAAGGAAAACTGATGATCGATGTGCAGCGGCTGCGCGTCCTGCGGGCCGTGGCCGAGCACGGCAGCTTCAACAAGGCGGCCGGGGCCCTGCTCCTGACCCCCTCGGCCGTCTCCCAGCACATCGCCTCGCTGGAGCGCAGCCTCGGCCAGCCGGTGGCCGTGCGCAGCACCCGCGGGGTCACCCTCACCGAGCCCGGACGGCTGCTGGTGGAGGCGGCGGAGACGATATCCGCCGAACTGGACCAGGTCCGCCACGCGATCGACCGGCTCGCCGCGGACCGGCCCCGGCTGACGGTCGCCACCTTCACCAGCGGGGGCAGGTACCTGCTGCCCCGGGCGCTGTCCCGGTTCGTGGCCGCCCATCCGGAGGTGGAGCTGACGGTGGTGGAGGGCGAACCGGACGCCGCCGTGCCGATGGTCCGCGGCGGGGCCGCGGACCTCGCGCTGGCCTACCACGTCGACGGGCCGCCGCCGGTACGGCGGGACGAGCGCCCGGGGCTCGACTGGGTGCCGCTGATGGACGATCCGCTGTGGCTGGTCCTGCCGCCCGGCCACCGTCTGGCGGGGCGCGCCTCGCTGGGCCTGGGCGAACTCGCGGCCGACCGCTGGGTGCTCGGCTGCCTCAGGACGGAGGCGTTCCTCCACCGGTACGCGGCGCTCGCCGGGTTCGACCTGCGGGTGGCGGCCTCCACCACCGACTACTTCTTCGCGCAGACCCTGGTCGCGGCGGGCGTCGGCGTCTCCCTGGTGCCCCAGGTCTCGCTGGCCCCGGCCGCCGGGCCGGAGCTGGTGACGGTCCGGGTCGAGCCGCCGAGGCCCGCCCGGCACATCGGCCTGGTGCTCCCCCGCGGGCGCCGCGCCCGGCCGTACACCGCCACGCTGGCCGCCGCCCTGGCCGAGGCGGCGGCGCCCGGCCCGGACGCGTAGGCCGCCGCGCGGCCCCGGGACGGGTCGGGCGGGGCGGGGGGTCGGGCGTGCCCCGGGCGGGGGGTCGGGCGTGCCCCGGGCGGGGGGCAAAGATCGCCGAAACGGGTCAGCACCGCGGCCCACGCGGGTGAAGCTCCGGCCATGACCCGTTCCCACCTGCGGAGAAGCCCGTTGGAGCGGGTATGAGCACTCCGATGGACGTCCCGATACTGTCCGTTCCCGCCCCGCGCGACGGGGCCTTCCCCGGGGCCGGGTCACCGGCCCGTCCCCGCCCGCTGCCGTGCGTGCGGGCCACCCTCCTCGACGGCGTCCTCTCCGTCACGCTGGCCGGGGAGTTCGACCACCACACCTGCGCTCCCCTGCACGGCCTCCTCGCGCGGGGCGCCGCCCACGGCGCCCGGCGCCTGGTCCTCGACACGGCCCTGGTCTCCTTCTGCGACTCGGCCCTGCTCCACGTCCTGGACCAGTGGGCCCTGGCCGGGCGCCGCGCGGAGCTGGTCACCACCTCGCGCGCCGTCCGGCTGCTGCTGGCCGCCGCGGGCCGCGCGCGGGCCCGGCGCCGGGCGCGGCCCGGCGGGTAGCGCGCCCGCGGCGCCCGGTGCCCGGCCTCGCGCGGTGACCGCCGCCCGGGGGGCCGGAGCGGGGCGGCGTCCCGCCCGCCGCCGTGCCTCCCGCACCCCGTCGGCCCGTCCCCGGACGGAGCCCGCGGGGGCATCCGTCACTTCCGTGCACCGGGGGTCGTTAGGGCCTGGGGGGTTGACCCCGGGGGCGAAGGGATGATGATATGCGGCAGTTTCCTCTGGAAATGCACGAGGTGACACCCGGTCGGGTGGTCGAGTGGCGGTTGCGGTCCACGGCGGAACAGGCCGGGGAGCGGGTCGACGCGGCGGGCAGGAGGGCCTCCTTCAACCAGGACAAGCACTTCACCGTCGCCGAGGAGAGCCGCGCGGCCGACGACCCCGCCGCCTCCTGGCTCGCCGTCACCTTCGAGGTCGCGGGCGCGCTGGACGAAGCCGCGCTGGCGCAGTCCCTGCTCTCCTTCGTCGGACGGCACGAGGTGCTGCGCTGTGCCTTCCGCCGCCTGGCCGGGGAGCTGGCGTGCGAGCCGCTGGCCCCCGGCGAACTCGCCCTCGACTCCGAGGAGGTGGGCGCCTTCGACAGCTCCGAGCTGCTGCGCGGCTTCCTCGTCGAGCGGTTCAAACGGAGCATCGACACCCTCTCGTGGCCGCTGTTCACCATGGGGGCGGTGGTCCGCGCGGACTCCGCGACGGTCTATCTGGCCTTCGACCACATCGTGTGCGACGGCATGTCGATGCCGATCGTCGTCCACGAGGTCCTGACCTCCTACGAGGCCCTGTGCCGGGGCGAGGAGTGCGTGCTGGCGCCCGCCCCGAGCTATCTCGACTTCGCCGACGAGCAGCGCCGCCGCTACCTCTCCATCGACGCCGGGGACGCCCGCCTGGACTACTGGAAGACCTTCATCGCGCGCAACGGGGCGTTCTTCCCCCGTTTCCCGCTCGATCTGGGCGTGGAGCCGGACCGGATGTACCCGATCGTCAACGAGGCGTCCCTGCTGCTGGACGCCGCCGAGGCGGACGTCTTCGAGAAGACGTGCCTCGCGGCCGGCGGCAAGCCGTTCATGGGCGTGCTGGCCGCCGTCGCCGTCTGTCTGCGGGAGGCGGGCGGGCCCGGTGTCTACCGGGGCTTCATGCCGGTCAGCGAGCGCGGCCGGGGGACGTGGGCGGACTCGGTGGGCTGGTTCGTCAACACCATGCCCATCGAGTTCGACGCCTCGCCCGGCCGGGACTTCGCCCAGGTCATGGCAGCGGTCCGGGAGGGTTTCGCCGAGATGATCGGCCATATCGACGTACCGTTCGTGCGGGCCTGGGAGCTGCTGGCGCCCGAGGAGTTCGCCGCGCGTTCCTGGCCGTACCCGGTGAACTTCTTCTCGTACATCGACATGCGCAAGTGCCGGGGCGCCGAGCGCCACGAGGAGTGGCGGCCCGCCAGCCATGTGTGGTCGGCGCGGGCCAACGGGGCCTGCTCCTGGTTCCAGCGGGACACGGACGGGCTGCACATGAACTCCATCTACGTCGACACCCCGGCGGCCCGGCGCACCATGGGCGACTTCCTGGAGGCGCTGCGGCGGACGGTGCAGGAGATCACGCGCTCCGGCGGGTTCGGCCGGCCCCTCGCGCTCCCGCCGCCCCGCAGGCCCGCCCTGGCTCCGGCCGGCCACGGCGGCCGGAGCCGGTAGGGGCACGGGCGGACCCGGGGCGGGGGGCGGGCGGGACCGACCCAGGGTCCGGCCGAAGCCGCCCCGCCACTTCCTGCCGGAGAGTCCCTACCGGCGAGTAGGCTCGCGGCCCAGGCCCCTCCGAGAGGAACTCCCGATGCCGCGTCCCCCCTCCTCCCCCTTGCTGCTCGCCGGGCTCCTGGCCGGGGCGGCGGTGGCGCACGCGGTCGCGCCCCGGCAGTTCGACGCGATCGTCCCCCGCTCCCTGCCGGGCGGCCCGCGCCGGTGGACGTACGCGAGCGGGGCGGCGGAGCTGGCCCTCGCCGCCGGGGTCGCCCACCCCCGGACCCGGCGCGTGGCGGCGCTGGCCACGGCCGCGTTCTTCGTCGGCGTCTTCCCCGCGAACGTGAAGATGGCCGCCGACGCGCGCCGGCGCTCCCCCGCCGCCCGCGCCGTGGCCTTCGGCCGGCTGCCGCTCCAGGTACCGCTGGTGCTCTGGGCGCACCGGGTGAGCCGCGGCGCCGGGCGCGGTCAGGGGCTGTCGCCCGACCAGTCCCAGCGGTCCGGGTCGGCCGCGCGGCGGCGGTAGTGGGTCCGGCCGCCCGCGCCGTAGCGTCCGGTCTCGGTGGGGAGCCGGGCCTCCTCGGCGAGGCGCGGCCCGCTCCAGCCGGTGAGGTCGAGGAGCAGCCCGTCGAGGGGGCCGCCCACCAGCTCGCCGTAGACCCGGCCGGGGCGCGGGCCGGGGTCGTCGTGGTCGGCGCCGTAGACCCGGCGCCGGAGCATCCTGTCGTCCATGCCGACCAGCTTCGCCGACCCCACTGACAACGGGCCCGGCCTCCGCTCCGCCGGGACGGAGCCGCCGCGCGGGGCGGACCGCCGGGCGGCGATGATGGGGGCGCGCGGCCGGTCGTGCGGCCGGTCGTGCGGCGCACCGGACCGGGGCCCGCACGGAAGCCGCAGCGCACCAGGCACACGAGGCACAGGAGCACCACCTATGACACGTCGAATCCACCAGCCACTGGAGGACCAGGAGTTCGACTTCATCCTCTCGATGGCGGGAGGTCCGGTTCTCGCCTACTTCACCGGGAGCTGGCCCAAGGCCCTTCAGGCGTGCCGCGCGATGGACTCCGTCGTGGACGAGCTGGCGCGGGAGTACGGGAACCGGTTCACGGCCGTCCGCGCCGACATGACCCGCTGCCCCGGTCCGACCAGGCGGTACGGCGTGACGGGCGCCCCCACGGCCGTTCTCGTCAAGGACGGCGAGGCGGTCGCGAGCCAGGCCGGGCCGATGACGCGCGAGGAGTTCCGGGCCTTCCTGGACGCCCATCTGTGAGCGGGGGCCTCCCCGGCCGGGGAGGTCCGCGGCCGTGACGGGATGTGGCCGGAACTGACATAGGTAGAATAGGTGCCTGAGGCATGTAATGGAGTCGGTGAGACGGAACCAGCGCTTGCGAGGTGCTTCATGTCGGAAACCGTTGCCTTCCCGCAGGACCGGACCTGCCCCTACCAGCCGCCTGCCGCGTACGAACCCCTGCGGAAGGAACGGCCGCTCTCCCGGGTGACCCTCTTCGACGGCCGCTCCGTGTGGGTGGTCACCGGGCACACCGAGGCACGCGCCCTGCTCTCGGACGCCCGGCTCTCCTCCGACCGCCGCAACGACGCGTTCCCCATGACCACCGCGCGGCTGAAAGGGCTGGTGAACCGGCGGCCCGCCCTCATCGGGGTCGACGACCCCGAGCACAACGTCCAGCGGCGGATGCTGATCCCCAGCTTCACGGTGAAGCGGACCGCCTCCCTGCGCCCGCAGATCCAGCGGACCGTGGACGGGCTGCTCGACGCGATGATCGCCCGGGGGCCGGGCGCGGAGCTGGTCGGCGCCTTCGCGCTGCCGGTGCCGTCGATGGTGATCTGCGCCCTGCTCGGGGTCCCGTACGAGGACCACGAACTCTTCGAGGGGCAGTCGCGGCGGCTGCTGCGCGGGCCGGGGGTCGCCGATGTGGAGGAGGCCCGGCGGCAGCTGGAGGGCTATCTGACCGGCCTGATCGGGCGCAAGCGGGCGGAGCCCGGTGACGGGCTGCTGGACGAGCTGATCGCCCAGCGCCTGGAGACGGGCGAGATCGACGTCGAGGAGCTGGTGTCGCTCGCCCTGATCCTGCTGATCGCGGGGCACGAGACCACGGCGAACATGATCTCGCTCGGCACCTTCACCCTGCTGCGCCACCCGGAGCAGCTCGCCGAGTTCCGCTCCGACCCGGAGCTGCTGCCGGCGGCGGTGGAGGAGCTGATGCGGTTCCTGTCGATCGTCGACGGGGTGCTGCGGGTGGCCACCGAGGACATCGAGGTGGGCGGGGCCACCATCCGCGCGGACGACGGGGTCGTCTTCCCCGCCTCGGTCATCAACCGCGACGAGTCCGTCTTCGCCGATCCCGACCGGCTGGACTGGCACCGCCCGAAGGGGCACCACGTGGCCTTCGGTTTCGGCATCCACCAGTGCCTGGGGCAGAACCTGGCCCGCGCCGAGATGGAGATCGCGCTGCGCACGCTGTTCGCGCGGCTGCCCGGTCTGCGGCTCGCGGCCGATCCCGCACTCATCCCCTTCAAGCCCGGAGACACCATCCAGGGCATGATCGAACTTCCCGTGACGTGGTGAGGGCCATGACATCCGCACGCCTGCACATCGACATCGACACCGGCGTCTGCATCGGCGCCGGCCAGTGCGTCCTGACCGCACCCGAGGTGTTCACCCAGGACGACGACGGTTTCAGCATGCTGCTGCCCGGCCGTGAGGACGGCGCCGGCAGCCCGCTGGTCCGCGAGGCCGCCCGCGCCTGCCCGGTCTCCGCCATCACCGTGAAGGAGGAATGAGCCCGGGGCCCCGGGGGGGGGGGGGGGGGGGGGGGGGGCGGGGCCGGGCGCGCCCCCCGCGGGGGGGGGGGGGGGGGGGGGGCGGCGGCGCGGGGGCCG
>NZ_JBITDK010000018.1:117703-137014 GCF_044454165.1 Streptomyces sp. NPDC051567
GCGCCCCGGCGCCCCCCCCCGCCCCCCCGGCCCCCCCCCCCCCCCCCCCCGGGCCCCCGGCCCCCCCCCCCCGGGCCGGCCCCCCGCCCCCCCCCCCCCCCCCGCCCCGGGGCGCCGGGTCAGTCGATGCCCTGGGCGAAGCGGAAGAAGCGGTGGGGGTCGTAGGCGCGCTTGACCGTCCGCAGCCGGGCGTAGTTCTGCCCGTAGTACGCCTGCCGCCAGTCGGTGAGGGCCGGGTCCATGTAGTTCTGGTAGGACCGGTGGAGCGAGTACGGGTCCATCGTGGTGAAGGCCCCGTTCGCCCACGCCTGGGCCCGGTCCTTGTCGTCCTGGCCCGCGTCCGGGCGGGTCAGCCCCACCGAGAAGCCCGCGTTGAAGAGCGCGTCGCGGTGGACGAAGGCGGTGGCGTTCGGGGCGAGGTCGTTGATCTGCCCGCCGTAGGCGAAGAGCCCCAGGAAACGGAACTGGCCCGGCCGGGCGTCGGCCGTGAAGGAGGCCAGGGCCGCTTCGGCGGCGGCGCGGGTCCACGGCGCGCCGAAGTACAGGTTGCGGCCGGTGGAGTGGTTGTCGCGGGGCAGCTGGGCGTCGGGCGAGTAGCCGATGCGGTGGCACTCGGTGACGGTCTTCTCCCCGCAGCCGAAGACCTTCATCATCGCCTGCTGGTAGGGCAGCTCGGCCACGGTCCGGGTGACGGCGGGCACGCCAGCGGCGGCCACGAACCGGTCCAGGACCCGGTCGCAGTCGGCCTGCGGGCCGATGTACCCGCCGGTGAGGACCACGTACGGCTCGCTGCCCGCGGGCGCGTCGGTGGAGAGCAGGAAGAGCAGCTCCGAGGAGAGTTCCCGGGGCGCGGTGGCGATCCAGTCCTGCCAGGCCAGGATCGCCGAGGCGGCGTCCGTCCAGCGGAAGCCCAGGTTGTAGCTGGTGAGCGAGGGTATCCGGACCGGGCGTACCTCGAAGTCGGTGACGACGCCGAAGTTGCCGCCACCGCCGCCGCGCAGTGCCCAGTACAGGTCGGGGTGCTCGTCCTGCGCGGCCCGGACCGTCCGGCCGTCGGCGAGCACGACCCGGGCGGAGACCAGCCGGTCGGCGCCCATGCCGAACCTGCGGGACGCGAAGCCCAGGCCGCCGCCCTGTATCCAGCCGCCGGCGGCGACGGTGGGACAGGTGCCGGACGCCATCTGGATGCCGTGGGGGGCGAGGGTGTTCAGGATGTCGACGCCCTGGCTGCCGGGGCCCAGGTGAACCGTTTCTCCGGGGCGGACGGTGTTCATCCTGGAGACGTCGAGGACCAGGCCCGGGGTGGTCGAGTAGCCGGCCGCGCTGTGGCCGCCGCTGCGCACCGCCGTGGCCAGGCCGTTGTCCTGGGCGAAGCGGACGGTGGTGGCCACGTCGCACTCGTCGAGGCAGTAGGCGACGGCCTGCGGGTGGATCGCGTCGAACTGGGCCAGCTGCACCTGCTTGGCGGTCGTGTACGAGGCGTCGGCAGGCAGGACGAGCGGGCCGGAGAGCCGCCGTCGCAGGGTGCTCCAGGGGGCGGTGCCGGCGGCCTGCGCCAGCATCAGGCCACCGCTGCCGACGGTCAGCGCGGCTGCCGCGCCTACGCCGGCTCCGGCACGGATGAGCGAGCGCCTGCTGATCACTGACCACACTCCGTTCCGTCCTGCGCACGCAGGACAAAGGGGGTCCTGCGGGGGCAGGACGGGGCGTCGAACAGGTGCAGCTTCGGCGAGCGGGGGGCCGGGGCGGGACGAAGCGGCCCGGAGTCCGTCACAACGCGCCGGAACGGGTGGCCGCCGTGATCCACCGCGGCCGGGCCCGCCGGGTGCGGGGGCGGGCGGCCGGACACCGTGGGGGGCGGGGCCCCGCTGGTACACTGGGCGGTTGACCATCTTGTTTCTTGCTTCGGAAGGTTCTGCATGAAGAACCCGTCACCTCACGGGCGTTTCGGTGTGAAGGGCGGCGCCAGGACCGGCGCCAAGGCCCCTCGGGCCGCCGTACTGCAGGGCGAGTTCGCGGTGCCCAGAACGGTCGAGCCGGCGCTGGCGCCGGTGGAGTCGTTCTCCGAGCTCGGCCTGGCCCGTGAGCTGATGGAGACGCTGACCGGCCAGGGGGTGACCGAGCCGTTCCCCATCCAGGCCGCCACGCTCCCGAACGCCCTGGCCGGACGGGACGTCCTCGGCCGCGGCCGGACCGGCTCCGGCAAGACGCTCGCCTTCGGCCTGGCCCTGCTGGCGCGCACGGCGGGGCGGACGGCGGACCCCAAGCGCCCGCTCGCCCTGGTCCTGGTGCCGACGCGCGAGCTGGCGCAGCAGGTGACCGAGGCGCTGACCCCGTACGCGCAGGCGCTGGGGCTGCGGATGGCCACGGTGGTCGGCGGGCTGTCGATCGGGCGGCAGGTGAGCGCGCTGCGCACCGGGGCCGAGGTCGTGGTGGCCACCCCCGGTCGCCTCAGCGACCTGGTCGGGCGGCGTGACGTGCACCTGGAGCGGGTGCGGATCACGGTGCTGGACGAGGCCGACCAGATGTGTGACATGGGGTTCATGCCGCAGGTCACCGAGATCCTGGACCAGGTGCACCACGCGGGGCAGAAGATGCTCTTCTCCGCCACCCTGGACCGCAATGTGGACCAGCTGGTGCGCAGCTACCTGAAGGACCCGGTCTCGCACTCCGTGGACCCCGCGGCGGGCACGATCACCACGATGGACCACCACGTGCTGCACATCCACGCGGCCGACAAGTTCGCGACGGCGACCGAGATCGCGGCCCGTGACGGCCGGGTGCTGATGTTCCTGGACACCAAGCACGGAGTCGACCAGTTCACCCGGCACCTGCGGGCCATGGGCGTGCGGGCGGAGGGGCTGCACAGCGGGAAGTCGCAGCCGCAGCGGACCCGGACCCTGGACCGGTTCAAGAGCGGGGACGTCACCGTCCTGGTCGCGACCAACGTCGCCGCGCGCGGCATCCACATCGACGACCTGGACCTCGTGGTCAACGTCGATCCGCCGGCCGACCACAAGGACTACCTGCACCGCGGCGGCCGTACCGCGCGGGCCGGGGAGTCCGGGCGGGTCGTCACCCTCGTCACCCCGAACCAGCGCCGGGACATGGTGCGGCTGATGGCGGAGGCCCGCATCCGGCCGACCGTCACGCAGGTGCGGTCCGGTGAGACGGCGCTCAGCCGGATCACCGGCGCGAAGGCGCCCTCCGGGGTGCCGCTGGCCGGTGCGGCGCCGACCGACGCCCAGGGGAAGCCCTCGGGCTCGGACCTGGGCTTCCGCGGGATGGGTACCCGTCCGGGCCGGCCCGGCAGGGGCAAGGAGTCCCGCAAGACCACGGAGGCCCGCCAGACCGCCGAGGCGCGCCGCGCGGCCCGGGTGCGCCGGGGCAACTGACCTGCGGTGCCGGCCTCCGGGGAGAGAGGCCGGCACGTCGGGGCGGCGGTCAGCCGAGGCGTCGGCGGCGCCTCGCCGCCACGACGGCGCGGGTCACCACGGGCGGCAGCAGGTCCTTCGCCAGCTTGCGCAGGCGGACCTCCCGGGCCCGCCGGGCGGCGTCCGGAGCGGGCCGGGCGGGGGCCTCCTGGACGGGCCGGGGCGCGGGGCGCAGGGGCTGCGGCGGCGCGGGCGGGACGGCCCGGTCGTCGCCTATGCGGACCATCGGCCGGCCCGCGATGACGTCCACGCCGTGCCAGAGGTCCTCGCGCCCCTCCAGCCAGCCGAGCAGCGCCGCCCGGTGGGGCGCCGGGTCGTCCCAGGTCGCGTAGAGCTTCGACGAGGAGACGCAGACGGGGTGGAGCCCGCCGGTGACCACCGCGGTCCAGACCGCGGCGGCGACACCGGGGCAGTGCGGGGAGCGGTAGTCGTCGAAGACCACCACCGCGCCCGGGGCGGCGACCAGGCGTGAGCTCTCGATGTCCGTGACCACGTGCTCGTAGAGGTGGGAGGCGTCGATGTGCACGAACCGGCAGCTCGCCGGGGGCACCCGGCCGGCGATGACGGAGGTCGGGGCCTGCACGACCGTCGGCAGTTCCTCGTGGAAGGCCAGGTAGTTGGTCTCGAAGCCGCGGCGGGTGAGCGTGGGGTAGGAGTCCTGGTTCTCCGCGAGGTTGGAGTCGTCCGGCGCGGGCGAGTCGAAGAGGTCGCAGACGGTGAACGTCTCCCCCTTCCGCAGGTACCGGCCGAGGAAGATCGCGCTCTTGCCCAGGAAAGCGCCGAGCTCCAGGAGGTCGCCCGGACCGTCCCCGGCGTTGTTCTGGCGGGTCAGGAACCAGTCGAAGAGCACCTGGTCGTGCGCTCCGAACCAGCCTTCGACCTCGCTGAAGTCGCCGGGGACGGGCGGGGCGGGCTCGGTGTCGCGCGGAGCGACGGGAGCCTGTGAAACATGCGACACGGAGAGTCATCCTCCAGCGGAAGGGCATCGGTTCAGCGCTGCTACCTGGCCAGGTGTCCGCACCTTAGAACCCCGAACGGGTGTATGACGAGACCCTTACGCGGCAGGCGTGGAATAAATGCCGCCGGTTTCCCTCCGCCGCCCCTTTCTGGGGCTTATGTCCCCCGCGCGCCCGCCTCCTCCCGAGGCCCGGCGGCCTGCGGCCGGACGGCGAAGTCCCGGGCCGAGGGGACGAGGGCCGCGCAGGCGGGGGCGAGGAAGCAGGCCAGCGCGCAGCCGGCCAGCACCGGGCCCGCGCCGAAGGCGGCGACGGCCGGGGCGATCACCGCGAGGCCGACCGGGGCCAGTCCGTAGGAGAGCAGGAAGTCGAGGGAGGAGACCCGGGCGAGCTTGTCCGGGGCCACCTCGCGCTGCGTGGCCGTGAACCAGGGCACGTTGAAGAGCTCGATGCCCAGGCCGGCGACGGCGTAGGCGGCGACGACCACGGCCGCGGGGACGGGCAGCATCAGGCTCAGGGGGGCGAACCCGTACGCGGCGAGGCCCGCGAGGGCGGCCCAGCCCTCGGCGCGCGGGCGCAGCCGCGAGACGGCGAAGGCTCCGGCCAGGGCGCCCAGGGTGTAGGCGGTGGTGGCGGCGGCGAGGACGATCCCGGTGCCGTAGCGGTCGCGGCTGACGAGCGGCAGGGCGACGGCGGTGGCCGAGTACCCGGTGGCGATGACGGCGGTGAGGGCGAACAGCCCGGCCAGGAACCAGGGGTGGCGGCGGGCCTCGCGTATGCCGTCGAGGAACTCCTTCGCGAAGGAGGCGCGCGGGGCGGCGGCGGCCGGGTTCCCGGGGGCGGTGCGCGGCGGCCGGGCGGCCGGGGCCAGGGCGGCGGCCAGCCACAGCAGGCCGATCCCGAGCAGCAGGGTGGCGATGTCCAGGAAGGCGGCGAGCAGGGCCGTCAGAGCGGGGCCGGTCAGGGTGCTGACGCGGACGGAGAAGGTCATGGCGGCGTTGGCCCGCTGACGGCGCTCCGGTTCGACGACCTCGGCGGTGAGCGCCTGGAAGGCGGGCCGGCAGGCCCCCTGCCCGGCTCCGGCCAGGGCCGCGGCGGCGGCCATCAGCAGCAGCGAGCGGCCGAGGCCGAGGGCGAGCAGCGGGGCCGCCGCGGCGGCGGCGAGGCCGGACCAGAGCACCACGGCCCGCCGGGAGTGCCGGTCGGCGAGGACCCCGCCGACGGCGACGGCTCCCAGGAACCCGGCGGTGCGGGCGGCGAGGACCAGGCCGAGGCCGGCCGGGGTGAGGTCGCGGGTCAGGACGGCGAGGCCGAGGACGAAGGGCAGGGCCCAGGTCGCGAGCCCGGAGGCCGTGGTGGCGGACCACAGCCGCAGGAAGACGGGGTCGCGCAGCACCGACCGGGTGGGGGGTGGCGCCGTGGGCGCGGGGGTGCTGCGCGGGGGCGAACTGGTCATGCCTGGCTGCTCCTCGGGGTGTTCCGCGGCGTGCGGACGGCCCGCCCGGTGGGCGGTGACGCGCACCCCGGGTGGCCTAATGAAAACGATTGCCATTACAGTACACTCACACCCATCGCCGCTGGCAGGGGCATGCCATGAGGCACGTCCCTCCTCGCCGCAGCGCGCACATCGGCGTACCCCCATACCTTTTTGACTAGTTTTCGGAGGATTCATGCCTCGTTCCAGACGCCGGACCGGCTCCCTGGGGATCACCCTCGGACTGGGCACCGCCCTGACCCTCGCCCTCACGACCGCGGGATGCGCGGCCCCGGCGGACGGCCCGGAGGCGGCGGCCGGGGCGCCCGGGTCCACCACCCTCACCAGCTGCGGGCGGCAGCTGACCGTCGCCGCTCCCCCGCGGCGCGCGGTCACCCTCGACCAGAACAGCACCGAGCTGCTGCTGGAACTCGGGCTCGGCGCGCGGATGGCCGGGACGGCCAACCTCAAGACCAAGGTCGCCGGGGAGTACCGGGACGCCTATGCCAAGGTGCCCGTCCTCAGCCCCAAGGTGCTGGGCGGCGAACAACTGCGGGCCGCCGAACCCGACTTCGTCCTCGGCGGCTCCGCCGAGCTGTACACCGGGGACCGGGCCGGCACCCGCGAGGAGCTGGGCGCTCTGGGGCTGCCCGCCTTCGTCAGCGCCGTCGACTGCCCCGAGCTCAGCAGGCCGCCCAGGCCCGCCTTCGAGCTGCTCTTCGACGACTACCTCGCCCTGGGCCGGGCCTTCGGCGTCACCGACCGGGCCGAACGGCTCGCCGCCGGGCAGCGGGAACGGGTGGCACTGGCCGCCGCCACCGCCGGGCGGGTCCAGGGCGCGCCGACCGTGGTCTGGCTGTACTCCTCCTTCAACGGGACCCCGTACGTCGCCGGGGGCACCGGCATGCCCCACGAGATGAGCCGGCTGGTAGGCGCCCGCAACGCCTTCGACGACGTCGCCGAGGACTGGCCGGAGGTGACCTGGGAGGAGATCGCCGCCCGCGACCCCGACTTCCTCGTCATCGGGGACCTCTCCGAGCGGGGCAAGCCCGGCGACAGCGCCGCCGAGAAGCGGGCCCTGCTCACCGGGCACCCCGTCGTCTCCAAGCTGCGGGCGGTACGGGAGAACCGGATCGTGGAGGTGCCCGGCATCGAGATGGACCCCTCGGTGCGCTCGGTGCACGCGCTGGAACTGCTGGCCGCCGGGATGAAGGACCTCGGGCATGTCCGCTGACCCCCCGGTGGCCGCCGTCCCCCGGGCCGGGCCGCCCCCGGTCCTCCTCCTCACCGGCTCCGTGGCGCTGCTGACGGTCTCGCTGGCGACCGCCGTCGGCATCGGCAGCGCCCGCGCCGGGTACGGGGAGCTGCTGCGGGCCGTGGCCGTGCGCACCGGGTTCACCGGGGTCGAGCCGCTGCCCCCGCTGCTGGACTCGCTCGTCTGGGACCTGCGGGTGCCCCGGGTGCTGATGGCCGCGCTGGTCGGGGCGGCCCTCGCGGTGTGCGGGACCGTGCTCCAGGCCGTGACCCGCAACGCCCTGGCCGATCCGTACCTGCTGGGGATCTCCTCGGGGGCCTCGGCGGGAGCCGCCGCCGTCGTCGTCCTCGGGGTGGGCGCGGGCGCGCTGGGCGTGTCCGGCGGGGCCCTGGCGGGGGCGCTGGTCTCCTTCGGGGTGCTGGTGCTGCTGCTGCGGGGCGGCGGGGGGCTGGACTCGGCCCGGATCGTCCTGGTCGGGGTGGTGGTGGGCCAGCTCTTCGCGGCGCTGATGTCGCTGGTGCTGATGGCCGCCGGGGACGCCGACACCACCCGGGCGCTCACCCACTGGCTGCTCGGCTCCCTGGCCGCCGCCCGCTGGGACGCCGTGGCGGTGTGCGCGGTGGTGACCCTGGTGGGGCTGGGCGCCGCCCGGTGCTGCGCCGGGTCCCTGGACGCGCTGGCCTTCGGCGCCGACACCGCCGCCTCGCTGGGGGTCGACGTACGGGCCGTGCGCCGGCTGCTGCTGGTGGTGACCGCCGTGCTGACGGCCGTGGCGGTGGCCTCGGTCGGGGCGATCGGCTTCGTCGGCCTGATCGTGCCGCACGGGGTCCGTTTCCTGGTCGGGCCGCGCCACCGGCTGCTGCTGCCGTACTCGGCCCTGGCCGGGGCGGTGTTCCTGGTCTGGACGGACGCCCTGGCCCGGGTGGCGTTCGCCCCCCGCGAGGTGCCGGTGGGCGTCTTCACCGCGCTCGTCGGGGTCCCGCTCTTCCTGCTCGTCCTGCGCCGCCGGGGGCAGTTGTGAGGATCACCGTCGAATCGCTGAGCTGGGCCGTCGGGGGCAGGACGGTGGTGCGGGAGGTGGACTTCGAGGTCGCTCCCGGCGAGACCGTGGGGCTGATCGGCCCCAACGGCTGCGGGAAGTCCTCGCTGCTGCGCTGTGTCGCCGCGCTGCGGGCGCCGTCCGCCGGGACGGTCCGCTACGACGGCCTGCCCGTCGCCGGCTGGAGCCCGCGCCGGACCGCCCTGGCCCTGGCCTTCGTGGAACAGTCGCCCGCCACCGACGCCGGGATGCGGGTCGCCGATGTCGTCGGCCTCGGGCGCACCCCGTACCAGGGGCGCTGGCGGGGGCCCGGGCCGGCCGACCGGGAAGCCGTCGCACGGGCCCTCGTACGGACCGGGCTGGTCCCGCTGGCCGGGCGGACCTGGCGGGAGCTGTCCGGCGGGGAGCGCCAGCGGGCGCACCTGGCGCGGGCCCTGGCCCAGGAGACCGGCGCCCTGGTGCTGGACGAGCCCACCAACCACCTCGACGTGCGCCACCAGCTGGAGCTGCTGGAGCTGGTGTCCGGCAGTGGCCGCACGGTGCTGGTGGCCCTGCACGACCTGGCGCTGGCGGCCCGCTACTGCGACCGGCTGCTGCTGATGCACCACGGCCGGCTGGTGGCCTCGGGCACCCCGGCCGAGGTGCTCGCGCCCGCGCGGCTGGCCGAGGTCTTCGAGGTCGACGCCGAGCCGCACAAGGACCCGCTGGGGCATCTGGCCCTGGCCTACCGGGGGCCGTTGCCCCGTCACAAGAACGTGGACGAAGGAGAGTCGTGAAGAGCGTGACAGGTACGGCCGCCGTGACCGGTGGCGTCGGGGAACTGACCCGGGACGTGCTCGACGGAGCCCACGGGCCGCTGCCCTCGGAGCTGACGGCGACCAGTGTGTTCTGGATGCACCACGGGACCCGGCTGGCGGGCGGTGACACCACCTACCGCAACCAGTACGTGCTGGTGCGGCTCGGCGAGGCGTTCGGGGCCTGCGCCTTCGAGGAGGGAGAGATCGGCCCGCAGGTGTGCGGGGAGCTGTCCGGCAGCCCGCTGGACCGTCTGCTGCGCACGGGACCGCGACCGCTGCGGCTCGCCGCGCTGGACGCCTACCTGGCCGCCGTACGGCCGCACCGCACGGCGGCCGAGGCCGGGCAGGCCGAGCCGGTGGCGCTGCCCGCCGGGCCGCCGGAGGTACGGGCCCGCGCCCGGGACGCGGCGGTGGCCGGGCTGCTGGACATCGGGCCGGGGGCCGAGGTGGCGCTGATCGGCGTGGTGAACCCGCTCGTCGCGGCGATCCGCGAGCGCGGCGGGGTGCCGCTGCCCTGCGACCTGAACCTGCGCGCCACCCAGTGGGGCGACCCGGTCTCGGCCGACATGACGCAGGTCCTGGAGCGGGCCGACGCGGTGGTGGCGACCGGGATGACCCTGGGCAACGGCAGCTTCGACACGCTCCTGGCCCGCTGCCGGGAACGGGAGCTGCCGCTGGTCGTGTACGCGCAGAGCGGCAGCGCCGTGGCCCGCGCGTTCCTGGGTCGCGGGGTGAGCGCGCTGTCGGCGGAGCCGTTCCCGTTCTCCCAGTTCAGCGCCGAGCCGACCACGCTCTACCGCTACCGGGCGACCGCGTGAGGGGGGCCGGGACCCGCGACCGGTTCCCGGCCCGCCGGGGCGCCCCGCAGGCGCCCGCTTTCCGTACCGCCGGTCCGGCCAGGGCGGCCACCGGCGCAGCAGAGGACGAAAGGACCCGTCATGGAGCAGCACTTCGCCGAGGCCGTGGGGCGGCCGGACCTGATCCGGCTCGACGAGCGGCTCGTCTGCGTCCGCTTCGAGACGATGAAGGCCCTCTCCGCGCTGGCGGCGGTCCGTCGGCTGCTGGAGACGGGGGTGGTGCGGCCCGGTGACACCCTGCTGGACAGCTCCAGCGGGATCTACGCGCACGCTCTGGCGCTCGCCTGCCACCGGCACGGGATGCACTGTCACATCGTCGGGTCGACCACCGTGGACCACACGCTGCGCGTCCAGCTCGCGGTGCTCGGGGCCACGTTCGAGCAGATGGAGCCGTGCGCGGACCTGAAGCTGGACCAGAAGCGGCGGGTGGCCCGGGTCGCCGAGATCCTGGCGGAGCACCCGGGCCACCACTGGATGCGGCAGTACCACGACCCCGTCCACTACCTCGGTTACGAGGCGGTCGCCGACCGGATACACGCCGAGGTGGACGACGGCCCGCTGGTCCTGGTCGGCGGGGTCGGCACGGGGGCGTCCACCGGGGCGCTGGCCGGGTACCTGCGGGCGGCGCGCCCGCAGGTACGGCTGGTGGGCGTGCAGCCGTACGGGAGCGTCACCTTCGGCGCCGGGCACGTGAGCGACCCGGAGATCATCATCGCCGGGATCGGCAGTTCCATCCCGTTCGAGAACGTCGCGCACGAGCTGTACGACACGATCCACTGGACGGGCTTCGACGTGGCGCGGGCCGGGAGCGTCGACCTGTTGCGCCGGCACGCGGTGTTCGCGGGGCTGTCCTCGGGGGCCGCGTACCTGGCGGCGCGGTGGGAGCGGGAGCTGTGTCCGCGGGCGACGGTGGTGTTCGTGGCGCCCGACACGGGGCACCGGTACGTGGACAGCGTCTTCGCCGGGCACGCGGACGTGCCCCCGGTCGCGGAGCTGGCGCCCCGGGAGGCGGCGGGCCCGCAGGAGCTGACGCTGCCCTGGTCCCGGATGGACTGGGCCGGCTCCACGGCACCCTGCCGGACCCCGGCGGGTGTCTCCTAGGTCCTGTCTTCGAGGTCCCGGCCGGTGCCCGTCGGGTCAGGTGGTGGTCCGGCGGCGCAGGCGCTGGGCGGCGGTGTTGCGGACGCTCCAGGTGCGGGCTCCGGCGGCGAGCAGGCCGAGGGCGTCGGCCGAGGCCACCGTCCGCACGGCGGTGCGCTGGCACCAGTCGGAGGCGCCGGTGAGCTCCTCGGCCGACCAGGGGTCGCCGTGGCCCAGGGCCTTGAGCAGGGTCCACTCGCGCAGCCGCCGGGCCGGGAAGGCGCGGCCCGCCACCGCGGCGGTCATCTCGTGGGCCCAGCCGGGGAACGCCGCCCCGGCGGGCAGGCGCGCCGCCCGGCGGTCGAGGTGGGTGACGACCGCGCTCTCGGCCATCACCGGGTCGGGGTCGCGCAGGACGGCCGCGACCGCCTCGGCCTCGGCCCCGCACCCGCCGGTGCGGGCGGCGGCGGCCAGGGAGTCCAGGTGGCGGGCGTAGCTCCGGCGCGCGGGGGCCGCGTCCTCGCCTGCGGGGTTCACCGGGCGGCGCCTTCGCGGGCCGGGCCCGCGGGGGGCCCGTACGGGAGCGGCGCCGGGGCGGAGTGGCCGCGCCGGACCGTCCGGGCGGGTGCGGTCCGGGCGGGTACGGTCCGGGCGCCCGGTGCGCCGGGTCCGGGCCGGGCGCGCCCGGGGCCGGGCCGCCGCGTCGTGTGCTGTCCTCTCCCCATGGCGTCCATTCCACACGACCGCCGCGGACGGCCGGTGACCAGGGTGCCTCCCGGCGCCGGGGCCGTTCCCGGCCGTCCGCGCACGGGCCCGGTCAGACCTGCTCGAAGTGGAAGGACTTGATGAAGCAGTCCCGGGGCTGGCCCACGGCGAACAGGACGCAGTCCACCAGTGACTGGGCGGTGAGCGGGTCCTTGGCCGTGCGCGGGGCGTTCTCCCAGGCGTCCGAGAGCGGGTCGTGGTTGTCGAAGTCCGGCGGGTAGAGGGAGATGACCCGCACGCCCCGCTCGCGCAGCCTGCGCGAGAGGATCTCGGTGAAACCGGCCTGGGCGCTCTTGGCGGCGTAGAAGGCGTCGTGCGCGTCGGAGCGGTGGTGGCCCGCGTCCCCGCACCCCGAGACCATGGTCACGATGTCCGGCTTGTCTGATTCCAGGATCAGCGGGAGGAACGCCTTGGTGACCAGGACGGTGCCGGTGGCCCCGGAGGCGAGGGTGTCGACGACGTCCTCGTCGGAGGCGGAGAGCAGCTCCGTGCCGTGCTGGTACCGGGACCCGTTGTTGACGAGCACGTCGACGTGGCCGGTCCGGGCGGCCACCGCGGCGGCGAACCGCCGTACCGAGGCGGGGTCGGTGAGGTCGCAGGCGAAGGCGTGGACGCGGTCGGCGTCGTGGCCCTGCGCGACGATCTCCTCGCGGACGCCCGCGGCGGCTTCGAGGGTGCGGGCGGAGAGGTACACCTCGGCGCCCTGGCTCGCGAGGCGCAGGGCGAGGGTACGCCCGAAGTCGCGGCCGGCGGCGGTGATGACGACGCGGTGGTGGGTGAGGGTCATGACGGCGCTCCTGGTTCGTGGTCGTCCACATGATCACAAACCCGGCCCCGGGCGGTCCGGACGGGACGCCGGGTACGGGAGGGACCGGGCCCGGCCGGGACGCGGGGCGGCCCGGGCCCGCGCCGGCCGGTCAGTCGCCGTACGCCTCGTGCCCGCCGTGCCCCTGGCCCGGCTCGTGTCCCGGCTCGGGCAGCGGGGCCCCGGTCTCCAGCAGGGTCTTGAGGCTGGAGACGAGCAGCGGCCAGGTCCGGGCGCACATGCCGATCATGGTGGAGCCGGGGGTGAACCCCTCGTGGAGGACGGTCAGCCGCGCCAGGGTGTCGCCGACCGGCTCGATCTCGTACGTGACCCGGGTACGGGGCTCCCGCGCCAGGGCGGCCCGCAGCTCCTCGCCGACCCCGGCCGCGGCCGCCCAGCCCGGGGTGAAGGTGTGCCAGGTGTAGGAGAGCCTGCGGTGCGGGACGCAGTCGAGGACCACCTGCGCGGGGTCGCTGGTACGGGCCCCGTGCTCGACCCAGTCCATCGGCGAGCCCACCGCCCAGTCGGTCTCGAAGCTCAGGCCCCAGTACCGGCGGGTGAGAGCGGGCTCGGTGAGGGCCTGCCAGACCCGGGCGGGGTCGGCCTGGATGTACAGGGTGTAGGTGATCGCGCTGTCGCTCATGGCCCCATGCTGCGGGACCGCCGCCCGCCGGGGACGGATTTGCCGGCGCGCGGCGGCGGCCCGCGCCGCGGTCACCAGCGGACGCCCTCCTGGGGCAGTTCCGTGAGCGGGGTGCGGGCGGGGACGGGGAGGGAGAGCCGGGCGCGGGCCGCGTGGACGGCCGCGAGTTCGTGGTGGCCGGCCGGACCCCAGTCGCTGAGTTCGCGGACCTGCTCGGGGGTGGCCAGCAGCCGGGCGCGGGCCGGGTCGGCGGCCGGGCCCACGGCGGTCAGGCGGGCCGCGGTACGCGGGTGGACGCCGTGCCGGTCCGGCGGGCCCCCGGCGTCCGGGGCGGTGTACCGGTAGCCGAGCGGGACGGCGCCCGTGGTGGGTCCGGCCGTCGGGGAGGGCAGGTGGGCGGCGCCGGTGGCGCGGGCGATCAGCAGCAGGACCCGGCCGTCGGGGGCGAAGAGCCAGCCCGAGCGCCCCCGTACGGGCAGGTGGGCGGGGGCCGGGCCGGGGTGCCAGGTGCCGTGGTGCGGGACCCGGCGGGTGCGCAGCACGCCGAGCCGGTCGAGGGCGGTGGGCGCGGTGGGGCGGCCGTCCTCCAGCAGGGCGGTGCCGCCGCCGTTGACGCGGGCGCGCAGCGCGGACAGCGTGCGGCGGGCGTCGCCCGCGTCCATCAGCGCCGGCAGGTCGGCCGGTTCGGCGAAGCCGATGCCGGTGATCTCCTGGGCCGGGAGGCGGACGGCGGCGGTCTGCTCCGGGCTCCAGGTGCCGCCGTCGTAGACGTGCAGGATCTCGCCGGGGAAGCGCATGCCGGGGGCGAAGCCGGGGGCCCCGGCGGGAATCCAGTCCACGGCGAGGCCGCGCGGGTAGCGGCCCTCGACGCCGAGCTCCTCGCGCATCTCGCGGGCCGCGGCCCCGGAGGGCGCCTCGCCCGCGTCCACGGCGCCGCCGGGCAGCAGCCGGTCCTCGCGGTAGTCGACGCTCTGCAGGAGAACCCGGCCGTCGGTGTCGGTGACGAGGACGACGGCTCCGGTCCACAGGGCGGCGCGCGAGGCGCCGTACGCCTCCGGGGTCATCCAGGTGCCCGGCCGCCCGGGGTCGTGCTCCCCGCCCGCCGCCCGGTGGACGGGGGCCGTCGCCTCCGTCACCTCGTCGGTCACTGCCTCGTCGGTCAGCTGCGGCATCGGAACTCCGTTCACCGTGGGGGGACCCGCCGGCTGTGCAACAGTGGACACGGCCGACGGGTTACGGCGGCCCGCGCGCCGGGGCCGCGCACCCCTGCTTTACGCGTCCTATACCTCCTTATTACCTGGTTATGCAGCCCCTGATACGTTCCCCGTGCGGACTGGCGGCGTGAGAACCGCCGGTCCGACCACGTCACCGCAGCGAGGAGAGACCCAGACATGCGACGCGCTTCCCGTACGGATACCGGGGCGTCCGCCGGAAAACGGTGGACCGTACCGGCTGTCGCGGGTGTGGTCGGTGGCGCCGCGGTCCTCGGCTTCGGCGGGCTGTACGGCGCCGGACTGCTCCTCGCGGGCGAGGACGTCGCGGCGGGCACGAAGGTGCGCGGGGTCGACATAGGCGGGATGAGCCGGGCCGAGGCGCGCCGGACCCTGGACCGGGAGCTCGGACCGGCCGCCGCGGCCCCGGTCGCGCTGCGGATCGGCGAGCACACCGAGCAGGCCGGACCGGGCACCCTCGGGCTCTCCCTCGACACC
Source organism: Streptomyces sp. NPDC051567 (assembly GCF_044454165.1). Taxonomy (NCBI): domain Bacteria; kingdom Bacillati; phylum Actinomycetota; class Actinomycetes; order Kitasatosporales; family Streptomycetaceae; genus Streptomyces; species Streptomyces sp. NPDC051567. The sequence continues at coordinate 132,518 of NZ_JBITDK010000018.1, forward strand.
GGGGCGACCGTCGAGCGCGCCGCGCGCTCCGGATCGGACCCGCTGACCGTGATCGGCCGGCTCTTCTCCTCCGGCGACCCCGATGTGGAGCCGGTCGTCGGGCTCGACGAGAAGAAGGCCCGCGCCACCCTGGACACCCTGGGCAAGAAGGCCGGGCAGCAGACCCGGGAGGGTTCCGTCGCCTTCGAGAAGGGCAAGGCGAAGGCGGTGGCCCCGGTCACCGGTGTCACCGTCGATCCCGCCCGCTCGCTGGACGCGCTGCGGTCCGGTTACCCCCGGGCCGGCGGCACGCCCCTGGCCCTGCCGGTGCAGCGGACCGAGCCGCGGATAGGACAGCAGGAGACGGAGCGGGCCCTGAAGGAGTTCGCGACGCCCGCCATGTCCGCGCCGGTCACCCTCACCCTCGACGGCAAGCGCATACCCGTCGGCCCCTCCGTCCTGTCGAAGCACCTGGCCATGAAGGACGACGGCAAGGGCCGTCTCGCCCCGGCCCTCGACACCAAGGCGCTGCTGGCCGACCCGGAGCTGGCCGGTCCGCTGCGGCAGGCCACCGCCGGTCCGGTCGAGGCGAAGCTCCGGGTCGACGGCGCGGGCCAGGTCACGGTCACCGAGGAGGGCAAGCCCGGCCGGCAGGTCACCGAGCAGGGGCTGAGCGCGGCCGTGCTGCCCCTGCTGACCGGGTCCGGCGCGTCCGCCCGGACCGGGGAGGTCGCCACCGAGGCGGTACAGCCCCGGCTCTCCCAGGGGACCGTGCAGCAGCTCGGCATCAAGGAGAAGGTCTCCTCCTTCAAGGTCGACTTCGAACCGGCCGCCTACCGCACGACCAACATCGGCCGGGCCGCCCAGCTCATCAACGGTTCGCTGGTGCTGCCCGACGAGACGTGGAGCTTCAACCGCACGGTCGGCGAGCGCACGAAGGAGAACGGCTTCGTCGACGGCCTGATCATCAACAACGGCCAGTACGAGAAGGCGTCCGGCGGCGGGGTCTCGGCCGTCGCGACCACCGTCTTCAACGCGATGTTCTTCGCGGGCGTCAAGCCGGTGGAGTACGGGGCGCACTCCTTCTACATCGAGCGCTACCCCGAGGGCCGTGAGGCCACCGTCGCCTGGGGCACCCTGGACCTGCGCTTCGCCAACGACTCGGGCAAGGCCCTGTACATCCAGGCCGAGGCCACCGACTCCTCGATCACCATCACGTTCCTCGGGACGAAGAAGTACGACGAGATACGCGCGACCAAGGGCCCGCGGACCAACGTCAAACAGCCGGCCGTCCGGGCCGGAAAGGGCCCGAAGTGCGAGATCCAGTCGCCGCTGGAGGGGTTCGACGTGGCAGTCGACCGAATATTCGTGCAGGGCGGCAAAGAGGTCAAGCGGGAGACGATGAAGACCCGCTACACCCCGCGCGACACCGTGACCTGCGACTGATGCGGGTCCAGCTGACGCGCGCGCGGGCGGCGAAGCGGATGACGGGCACGGACCCCGGCGACGGCGGCCCGGCCGCCGCCACGAGCGGGGCTGCCGGGAGTACCAGGACTTCCGGGGCGGCGACCGGAGCGCCGGGCAGCGGTCCCGCCGCCCGGGTGAAGGGGGCCGGTACCAGGCTGGCCGGGGTGGACGCCGTGCGCGGGCTCGCCGTCCTCGGCATGTTCGCGGTGCACGTCGGGCCGGGGCCTCGGCCCGACGGCGCCGGGTACCTGGTGATCGCGGCCGACGGGCGGGCCCCGGCGCTCTTCACCCTCCTCGCCGGTTTCTCGCTCGTCCTGGCCCAGCGGGGCCGCAGCCTCGCCGAGCAGCCGTCCGGCTGGGCCGCACGCTACCGCCCGCTGCTGATCCGCTGCGCGATCATGGCCGCGCTCGGCCTGGCGCTGGCCGCCCTGTCGCCCGGCATCCTGGTGATCCTGGCCTTCTTCGCCGTCTACTTCCTGGCCGCCGAGCCCTTCACCCGGCTCTCCACCCCCGTCCTGACCACCCTGGCGGCCGGTTCCGTGGTGGCGGGCCCGCTGCTGTCGTTCCTGCTCGGCCCGTTCTTCGGCTACGGGAGCGCCGGCCGGGGCCGGGTCCCCGACCTCTCCGGGGCGGTCGGCCGGGACGGGCTCGGCGACATGGTGGTCCAGCTCCTCCTGACCGGCGCGTACCCGCTGGCCACCTACTTCCCGTACGTCCTGGCCGGAATGGCCCTGGGACGGCTGTGCGACCTCCGGAAGGGGTCCGCCGCCCGGCGGATGGCGGTGTGGGGCACGGCGGCGGCCGTCGCGGGCTACGGCGCGGCCTGGCTCGCCACCGAGGTGTTCGGCGGCCGGCAGCGGCTCCTCGACGCGATAGCCGTCCACCACCCGCAGGCCCTGAGCGCCGCCGATCCCGTACGGGAAGTGCTGCGCGGGCAGTACGGCGCCATACCCAGCACCTCCTGGGACTGGCTGCTGGTGGCCGACCCCTACAGCCAGACGCCGCTGGAGACGCTCGGCAACACGGGCGTGGGCTGCGCGCTCATCGGCCTGTGCGTGCTCGCCGCACGGCACCGGCTCGGCGACCGCCTGCTCCGGCCCCTGGCCGTCCTCGGGGCGATGGCGCTGAGCGCCTACGTCGTCCACGCACTGGTGCTGGCCGGCCCGGCGCACGGGGCCGCCTCCTGGTCCGCGCTGGGCCTCTTCGGCGGCGCGGCCCTGGCCTTGACCTGGGCCTGGCAGCGCGTCTGGGCCCACAGCCCGCTGCGCCGCGGCCCGGTGGAACACCTGCTCCGGCTGGCGACCCACGGCCGGACCCGGGCGTAGGACAGTACCGGGCACAGGGCGGTTCCGGACGTAGGGCGGCACCGGTCCGGCGGTGGCCTCGGGGGTGCCGGGCCGAGTGGGGGCCGGGACCGTCCGAGGGGCGGTGGCGCGGCCGGACTCCACGGACTCACCCGTCCGCGTGACCGTACCGGGCCCGTGGCCCGCGGTGCGGCAAGGTGGGCGGATGCTGTTGCTGCGCCGGTCCCTGCCGCTGGCCCTCGCCTCACTCGTCATGACCTGCGGGTGCACGACCGTGCACCCCGCCGCCGGCCCGCCGGAGCCGCCGCGCCCGGCGTCCGGGACGGCGCCCACGGCGTCCCGGCAACCGGCGCCCGTGGCCTGGCCGCTGGGCCGGCTGCCCCGGACCACGCCCGCGCCGACGGCCGGGTCCGGTCCGGCGCCCGCTTCCGCGCGGGCCGCCGAGACGGTGGCGGTGGCGGACACCCCCGCGCGGACCGGACCGCGCCGCACGCGCCCCGCCCGGCCCGCGGCGCCCGCCCCGGCGCCACGGGCCGTCCGTCCCCCGGCACCGGCCGGGACCCCGCCGCGCGGGCGTCCGGCCGCGCCACGGCGTACGTACGAGATGACGCTCTTCTGCGAGGCGGCCCGGGGCACGGTGGCCGCCGCCTCCGTGCCCCTGTGCCGCTGAGCCGTCCCCCGGCGCCGACCGGGCACCGGCACAGGGCCCGGCGGCCGGTGGGCCGGGCTCAGCCGAACGCCGCCCGGGTGGCCGGGCCGTAGACGCCCTTCGGGTCGCCCTTGATGTCCCGGTCCCGCTGGAGCTGGGCGACACCGCGCTCGGTCTGCTCGTCGTAGACACCGGTGACGGAGACGTACATGAACCCCTGCCCGTACAACCGCTGCTGAAGGGTGCGCACCTCGGCCCCCCGGTCACCCGGGCTCAGGGTCCCCGACGCCTCCGAAGGCGGCCGGGTCGGTGACGCGCTCGGCGCGGACGTCGGCTTCGGACCCGGGCTCGGCCCCTGGCTCTGGCTCTGGCTCTGGCTCGTGGAGGGGCTGGACGAGACGGAGGCGGAGGCCGGGGCGGACACCGAGGCAGCGGCGGAGGCGGAGCGTACGGGCGCGCCGGAGGGAGCCCCGGGCCCGGGTGTCGTACCGGCGTCGGGGCCACGGTCCGGGAGCGCCGGGGCGGAGAGCCCCGGCAGGGGCAGGGCCCGTACCGGCTCCGGGTCGGGACCGCGCAGCAGGAAGACCAGCCCACCGGCTCCGGCGAGCGCGATCAGGGCGAGGACGGCCATCGGGAACCGCCCGCCGGAACCGCGCACACGCCGACGGGCCGACCCGGGCTCGGACCCGGGCTCGGGCGGGACGGCGGGCAGGACGGCCGTCGTCCCGAACGGGCCGGGGGCGGCGGGCCCGAAACCGGCGGGTGGCGGGGCGGTCGGGGAAAGCGGGTCGGGGCCGGGCCCGGGGCCGGGTGTCGTCTCCCGGGCCTGCTCGGCCGGGCCGGGGAAGGAGACGGTCCCGGCCTGCGGGCCCGCGGGCGCGGGAGGCCGGCCCGAGGGGGCCACGTACGGGCGTACGAGCGGGCTGTCGTCGGGCACGATCCCGCTCTCGTCAGGGTGCTGGGACACGGTGTCTCCCGGCGGGCACGGGGGCCGGGGCGGGGGGGGCGCGCCCGCCCCCCCCCCCGCCGGGGCGGCCCCGCGCCCCCGGGCGCCCCCGGCCCCGCCCCCGCCCCCGGCCCCGCCGCCCCCCGCCCCCC
>NZ_JBITDK010000019.1:0-50571 GCF_044454165.1 Streptomyces sp. NPDC051567
GGGGCGGCCCCCCCGCCCCCCCCCCCCCCCCCCCCCCCCCGCCCCCCCCCCCCCCCCCCCCCCCCCCCCCCCGCGGCGCGGGCGGGGGGGGGGCCCCCCCCCCCCCCCCCCGCCCCTCCGTCGTGCGGTCGTCATCTCCCGGCGGACGGGGTCAGACCCCCGGCTCCTGGGCGGCGGCCCTCCGGGCCTGCTCCGCCTTCTCGGCCTTCTCCGCCTTCTCCGCCTGTTCCTGCGCCTCCCACTCGGCGATCACGTCGATGGGCGGCGGGGCCTTCGCCAGGAAGAGCCAGGTGAAGTACACCGCCAGCACCATCGGCGGGAGCTTCAGCGCGATCAGTACCCAGCCGAGCTGCGTCTCGTCGCCCCACCAGTACAGCGGGAAGAGGATCGCGTACTTGGCGAGGAAGACGATGCCCCAGGCCAGGCTGGCCTTGACGTACGCCTTCTTGCGCCCCGGGTTGCGGGTGCGCCAGGAGAGGTTCTCCTTGAAGACGGGGCCCAGGATCACGCCGAGCAGCGGGAAGCCCACCAGCGCGGAGATCGTGAACGCCGCGCCCAGGCAGACGCCGTAGATCATGCCCGGCAGGTAGAAGCCCTTCGCGCTGCCCGTGAAGAGGGCGAAGGCCACGCCCACGCCCACGCCGAAGACGCCGCTGAAGGCGTGCTTGACGGTGTCCTTGCGGATCAGCCGCACGACCACCAGCAGGACCGCGACCGCGCCCGCCGCGACGGCGGACATCTGCACGTCCTTGTTGATCGTGTAGATCATGACGAAGAGCAGGCCGGGGAGCATCGTCTCCACGGTGCCCCGGATGCCCCCGAAGGCGTCGAAGAGGGCTGCCTGGGTCACCGCTTTCTGGTCGGTGCCTGCGTCGGCGGATTCTGGGGTGGTCGGTTTGTCGAGTGACGTCACCGGTTACTGCTCCTGTCCGAGCGGTCGGAGTTCGTACTTCGGGTTGAAGAGGACCCGGCGCCCATGGCTCATCGAAACCCGCCCGGAGGCGATCATGCGCCGTCCGGGTTCGATTCCCACGATCGAGCGACGGCCGAGCCAGACCACGTCCAGCGCGGCGGAGCCGTCGAACAGCTCCGCCTCCAGGGCGGGGACGCCCGCCCGCGGCCTCAGGGTGACCGTACGCAGCGTGCCGGTCACCTTGACTATCTGGCGGTCGTGGCAGTCACAGATCCGCGTGCACCCGGCGGCCTCTGCGTCCTCCTGCAGCTCCGCGGAGTGCAGATCCTCCTGCGAGGTGGACAGCCGCTCTATCATCCGGCGGAACCGGCCCGCCGGCCTGGCCGGTTTCACGGGCTTCTCGGGACGCGGTTCAGCACTCATACAGGAAGCGTACCGGCGCCCCCGCTACCTCTCGAAGCGGTATCCCATGCCCGGTTCGGTGATGAAGTGCCGCGGGTGCGAGGGGTCCACCTCCAGTTTGCGGCGCAGCTGCGCCATGTAGACGCGCAGATAGTTCGTCTCGGTGCCGTACGAGGGCCCCCAGACCTCCTGGAGGAGCTGCTTCTGGCTGACGAGCTTGCCGCCGTTGCGGACCAGGACCTCCAGCAGGTGCCACTCGGTGGGGGTCAGGCGTACGTCACGTCCCCCGCGCACGGCCTTCTTGGCGGCGAGGTCCACCGTGAAGCCCTCGGTCTCCACGATCACCTCGTCCTCGCCGGAGCCCGCGCCCGGCTCGGCCCGGCGGACGGCGGCGCGCAGCCGGGCCAGGAGCTCGTCCATGCCGAAGGGCTTGGTGACGTAGTCGTCGGCGCCCGCGTCCAGCGCCTCGACCTTCTCGTCGGAGCTGTGCCGGGCGGAGAGGACCAGGATCGGCACCCGGGTCCAGCCGCGCAGGCCCTTGATGACCTCGACCCCGTCCATGTCGGGCAGGCCGAGGTCGAGGACGACGACGTCGGGGTGGCGCGCGGCGGCGAGCTCCAGGGCGCTCGCGCCGTCGGCGGCGGCGTCGACCTCGTACTTGCGCGCCTTCAGGTTGATCACGAGGGCTCGGACGATCTGCGGCTCGTCGTCCACTACGAGCACCCGGGTCATGGAGGGCCTGCTTTCTGTCGGTTCCGGTCACGTTCGTGACCGGGGTCGGAGTCGGGGTCGGAGTCGGGGTCGGAGTCGGGGTCGGAGTCGGGGTCGGAGTCGGGGTCGGAGTCGGGAGAGAACGCGGGGCCGGGTCCGGGAGGGAGGCCGGGAAGGGGGCCGGGTCCGGGTTCAGGCCCCGGTCCGGGGTGTACCCGGCTGTGGCCCTCGCCGTCCACCGTGACATGTGACGGTACGCGTCCACGTGTCACCGCTCGCAGAGTGAGCACCATGGTGAGCCCGCCGCCGGGGGTGTCCTCGGCGGCGAGGGTGCCGTCCATGGCCTCCGCGAAGCCCCGGGCGACCGCGAGGCCGAGCCCCACCCCGGCCCCGCGCGGGGCGTCCCCGTGGCGCTGGAAGGGGGCGAAGATCCGGTCCTTGGCCTCGTCGGGCACGCCGGGCCCGCGGTCGACGACCCGGACCTCGACCCGGTCGCCGAGGAAACTGGCCGCCACCAGCACCGTCTCCCCCGCCGGGCTGTACTTGACGGCGTTCTCGACGACGTTGGCCACGCTCCGCTCCAGCAGCCCCGGGTCCACCGCCACCATCGGCAGCGACTCGGGCACGTCCAGCACCACACTGTCCTCCGGTACGCCGCCCAGCGCCATCGGGACCACCTCGTCGAGGTCGATCTCCCGGATCAGCGGGGTCACGGTGCCGGTCTGGAGCCGGGACATGTCCAGCAGGTTGCCCACCAGGTGGTCCAGCCGGTCGGCGCCCGCCTCGATGCCTTCGAGCAGCTCGGCCCGGTCCTCCTCGGACCACTCCACGTCGTCGGAGCGCAGCGAGGACACCGATGCCTTGATGGAGGCCAGCGGGGTGCGCAGGTCGTGGCTGACGGCGGCGAGCAGCGCGGTGCGGATGCGGTCGCCCTCGGCCAGCCGGCGGGCCTCCTCGGCCTCCCCGACCAGCCGCTGGCGGTCCAGCACCACGGCGGCCTGCGCGGCGAAGGCGCCGAGCACCCGGCGGTCCTCGGCGGGGAGGACCCGTCCGGAGAGGGCCAGGGCCAGATGGTCGCCGATGGGCATGTCCACGTCCGCGTCCTCGGGCCGGGCGACCGGGTTGGGGCCGACGCTGCCGGCCTGTTTCCAGGGCTCGACGTCGCTCGCGCGTTCCAGCAGGGCCACGGACTCCATGGTGAAGGTCTCGCGCACCCGCTCCAGCAGCGCGTCCAGCCTGGTCTCGCCGCGCAGGACGCTGCCGGCGAGGAAGGAGAGGATCTCGGACTCGGCCCGCAGCCTCGCTGCCTGGTGGGTGCGGCGGGCGGCCAGGTCGACCACCGAGGCCACCGAGACCGCCACCCAGAAGAAGACGGCTATGGCGACGATGTTCTTGGGGTCGGAGACGGTGAAGCGGTGCAGCGGCGGGGCGAAGTAGTAGTTCAGCAGCAGGGAGCCGACGGCCGCCGAGGCGAGCGCCGGGAAGAGCCCGCCCAGCAGCGCGGCGGCCACGGTCAGCGCCAGGAAGAGCAGCATGTCGTTGGCGAGGCCGGGATCGGCGTTCGCATGGGTGAGCACCACCGCCAGCAGGACGGGGAAGCAGACTCCGACCACCCAGCCGGCGATGATCCGGGTCCGCCCGAGCCGGGCCGCGGACCGGACCACGGGCAGTCCGCGCCCCTTGGCGACCTCCTCGTGCGTGACGATGTGCACGTCGAGGTCGGGCCCGGAGTCGCGGGCCACGCTGGCGCCGACGCCGGGGCCGAAGACGTACTGCCAGGAGCGGCGGCGGCTGGAGCCGAGGACGATCTGGGTGGCGTTGACCCCGCGGGCGAATTCGAGCAGGTCGTCGGGGATGTTGTCGCCGATGACGTGGTGGAACGTTCCACCGAGGTCCTCGACCAGGGTCCGCTGGACCGTCAGCTCCTTCGGGGAGGCCGCGGTCAGCCCGTCGCTGCGGGCGATGTAGACGGCGAGGATCTCGCTGCCGGAGCCCTTGGCCGCCATCCGGGCGGCGCGGCGGATGAGGGTGCGGCCCTCCGGTCCGCCGGTGAGTCCGACGACGATGCGTTCGCGGGCCTGCCAGGTGGAGCGGATGTCGTGTTCGCCGCGGTACTGCTGGAGGTACTCGTCGGCCCGGTCGGCGACCCAGAGCAGGGCCAGCTCGCGCAGGGCGGTGAGGTTGCCGGGCCGGAAGTAGTTGGACAGGGCCGCGTCGACCTTGTCGGACTTGTATATGTTGCCGTGGGCCATCCGCCGCCGCAGCGCCTGCGGGGACATGTCGACCAGTTCGACCTGGTCGGCCCGACGCACCACCTCGTCCGGCACCGTCTCGCGCTGCCGGACCCCGGTGATCGAGTCGACCACGTCGCCGAGGGACTCCAGGTGCTGGATGTTGACGGTCGAGACGACGTCGATGCCCGCCTGGAGGAGTTCCTCCACGTCCTGCCAGCGCTTGGCGTTGCGCGAACCCGGGATGTTGGTGTGCGCCAGCTCGTCCACGAGCGCGATGGCGGGCCGCCGGGCGAGGACCGCGTCCACGTCCATCTCGGTGAAGACGGCGCCGCGGTAGGTCAGCTCGCTGCGCTCCACCTGTTCCAGGCCGTGCAGCATCACCTCGGTGCGCGGCCTCCCGTGGTGCTCGACGAAGCCGACGACGCAGTCGGCGCCCCGTTCCCTCCGGCGGTGGCCCTCGGAGAGCATCGCGTAGGTCTTGCCCACACCGGGTGCCGCGCCGAGATAGATCCTGAGCTTGCCGCGTCCCATGCGCCCATTCTCAGGGACATCCGTGCTGTTCACGCACCGATGCCCGTGCCGTCGCCCATCCCTGACAGATCCCTGACGCCCCCGTGCGAAGGCCGGTGGGCCCCGCCCCGAGGGGTCAGGGCCCACCGGCCGGTGACACGCGTACGTCCCGCCCCGTGCCGCGGGCGGGTCAGCGGACCTCGGTGATCTCCGGGCCGCGCTCCAGCTGGCCCATGCCACCGCCGAAGCGGGAGCCTTCCTGCTCCTCCGTCTGCACGCCGTCCGGCACCATCTGGGCGTCGTTGGGCAGCTTCAGGACGATCGGGTCACGGGGGGCCATCGGGCCGTCGCCGCGGACGACGACGGTGTCCCGGAAGATCTGCTCCAGCACACCCGCCGACTCGGGGCGCACCGCGCCCTGGCCGGAGATGACACCGCGCAGGAACCACCGCGGCCCGTCGACCCCGACGAAGCGCACCAGCTGGGCGCCGGTCTGGCCGTCCGGGAGCGGTACGGGGACCTGCGCGCGCAGCTCCCAGCCCAGCGGGCCCTGGGCCTCGTCGATGATGCCGCCCTGCTGGGTGATGCCCGTGGCGATCTCGTCGCGGACCTCGCCCCAGATGCCTTCCTTCCTGGGCGCGGCGAACGCCTGGAGCTGCACGGCGCTGTCGCCCAGGACGACGGTCGCGGCGACGATCGCGTCCCCGGCGACCTCCACGCGCAGTTCCATGCCCTCGACACCCGGCACGAGGATGCCGCCGAGGTCGACCCGGCCGTCGGCCGGGTCCCCGAGCACCTCGGAGACGTCCCAGGGGCCGTCGGGCCGCGGGGCCGGCGGCAGGTTCAGGCGGCGCGGCCTGGCGCCGTCCGGCTCCCCGGCGGCGTCGTCCCGCTCATCGGCGTCCACGCCTTCCACGCCGTCGACGACCTGCTCGGCCGCGCCGTCGTCCTTGACGGAGTCGTTCTTCTTGCGACGTCCGAACACGTCACTGTCCTTCCCGGTCGGTTACGACCGAAGCGTAGCCATTCCCACCCTGCTGACCAGCGCCGGTTCCGGCCACGGCCGCATGACCGCCGGTGGAGCCGAAACCCCCCTCGGCCCGGGCCGAGCCGGGAAGTTCCGCCACCTCGTGGAAGCGCACCTTCTCGACCCGCTGGACAACCAGCTGGGCAATGCGGTCGAAACGCTCGAACCGGACGCTCTCGCGCGGGTCGAGATTGACCACGATCACCTTGATCTCTCCACGGTACCCGGCATCCACCGTCCCCGGGGCATTCACGAGCGCGAGCCCGCAGCGGGCGGCCAGGCCCGAGCGCGGGTGCACGAAGGCGGCGTACCCGTCCGGCAGGGCGATGGAGACCCCGGTGGGCAGCACGGTCCGCTCGCCGGGGGCGAGCTCGGCGGCCTCGGTGGTCACCAGGTCGCAGCCGGCGTCGCCGGGGTGGCCGTAGGCGGGGACGGGTACCTCGGGGTCGACCAGCTTGATCAGCACGTCGACGGGGGCGTTCTGTACGGACATCAGGGGTTCACCTCGAAGGCGCGTGCGCGCCGGGCCTGGTCGGGGTCGGACATGGCGGCCCGGATCTCCTCGGGCCGCCCGTTGTCGATGAAGTGGTCGATCTTGACCTCGATGAAGAGGGCGTCGGCGCGCACGGCCACCGGCCCCCGCGGACCGCCGGTCCGGCCGACCGCGGTGGAGTAGATCTTCCGTCCGGCGACGGCGGTGACCTCGGCCTCCAGGTACAGCACGGTGTCCACGGGCACGGGCCGCACGAAGTCGGTCTCCAGCCTCCCGGTCACCGCTATGACGCGCAGCAGCCAGTTCAGGGAGCCGAGCGTCTCGTCGAGCGCGGTGGCCAGGACACCGCCGTGGGCGAGACCGGGCGCGCCCTGGTGGGCGGGTTTGACGGTGAACTCGGCGGTGACGCGGACGCCGTCGCCGGCGCGGGCCTCCAGGTGGAGTCCGTGCGGCTGGCCCGCACCGCAGCCGAAACAGTGCTCGTAGTGCGCACCGAGGAGCTCGCCGGGTGCCGGGGCGTCGGGGTGCCGGACCGGCGCGGTGGCATCGGCCGGGGGCGTCAGCGCTGTGTTTCGTCCACTCACAGGCGCAGACCTTACCCGCGCGGCTACCCGCCGGTCGCCTCGTGGCAGGCTTGGCCCCATGCAGCTCTCCCCCGCGCACCACGACGAACGTCTGACCGCCCCCCGCTCCTGGTGGGGCATCGCCGTCCTGATCGGCATCGCCTGCGCGCTGATGCTGCTCCCGCTGGGTCTGCTGCCGCTGCTGACCGGGCTGGTCGGGGGCACCGCGCTGGCGGGGATGGCGGTGAGTTCGTACGGTTCCGCGCGCGTGCGCGTGGTGAACGGGGCGCTGACGGCCGGGGACGCGCGCATCCCGGTGACGGCCCTGGGGGAGCCCGAGGTCCTGGACGCCGAGGAGTCGCGCGCCTGGCGCACCTACAAGGCCGACGTGCGCGCCTTCATGCTGATGCGCAGCTACGTGCTGACGGCGGTCCGCGTCGAGATCACCGACCCGGCCGACCCGACCCCGTACGTCTACCTCTCCACCCGTGAGCCGCAGGCGCTGGCCGCGGCGATCCGGGCGGCGAAGGGGTAGCGGGGCACGGTACGAGGAGTCCCCGGGCGGCGCCGGACCGGTCCGGGTCCGGCGCCGCCCGGGGACCGCGCTCAGTCCTGCGGGTGGACACGCTCCAGGGCGGCCCGGGTGGCCTCGGGAAGGGGCCGGGCGGGCTGTTCCAGGGGCGGCAGCCGCTCCAGCGCCTCCCAGGGCACGGCGCGGACGCGCAGGTCCGCCCGGACCTTCTCGGCGAGTTTTCTGGTGTCGCGGCGGTTCATGACCGCTCCGACGACGGCGCCCACCATGAAGGGCATCAGGTTCGGCAGGTTGCGGACCATGCGCTTCATGATCTGCTGGCGCAGTTCGCGCTTCATCTGCCCGCCGAGCGCCAGGTTCAGCGTCGTCGGCTTGGTCAGGTCGATCCCGCGCTCCTGCGTCCACGCGGTCAGGTAGGCGAGGCTGCGCTCGCGGGCGGTGCCGGGCGGGCGGAGGCCGTAGACCTCGTAGAGCTCGGCGACGAGCTTGAGCTCGATCGCCGCGACGCCGGTGACCTCGGCGGCCAGTTCCGCCGTCATCGCGGGCGGCACGGGCAGCATGGCCGCCGCGCCGATGCCCGCGCCGACGGTCGAGGTGCCGTTGGCGGCGCCCGCGATCAGCTTGTCGGCAAGCTGATCGGGACCGAGGCCCGGGAACTGCGCGCGCAGGGTCGCGAGGTCCCGAACCGGAACGCGGGGGGCGTTCTCGATGATCAGGTCGGTGAGGCGGAGGGCGGCGGCCCTGGCACTTTCGCCGCCCTTGCGTACACCGTTCTTGACGGCTTGCAGCCGACGGGCCCCGGAAGGGTGCCGGGACCCCTCGTCGGCCTCGGAGGCCGACGGCACCGCCACGGCGGTGTCGGAGGGCACGGCGGGTACGCCGGGGGCTCCCGGACCCGTTTCCGGGTCCGTGGTTGCCACCTGCGTCTCCGCCGGATCACCAGTTCTACGGAAGCGCAGCTTCCGAAATGGTGTCGAGCCTGTCACGGCCGACGCCTCTCAGTCGCAGTCGCGGCAGATCGGCTGACCGTTCTTCTCGCGGGCCAGCTGGCTGCGGTGGTGCACCAGGAAGCAGCTCATGCAGGTGAACTCATCGGCCTGCTTGGGCAGGACCCGGACGGCGAGTTCCTCGTTGGAGAGGTCCGCTCCGGGCAGTTCAAGGCTCTCGACCGAGTCGAACTCGTCCATGTCGGAAGCCGTGGACGACTTCTCGTTACGCCGGGCCTTCAGCTCTTCAATGCTGTCGTTGTCGACGTCGTCGTCGGTCTTGCGTGGGGTGTCGTAGTCCGTTGCCATTGTTCGCTCTCCCCCTCTGGGTGTTAGCGGTTGTCTCACTGCGCATGTCACGCGTGTCTCAGCGCACGTAACGCGCGAGAGGCCGGACTTGTGCCCGACCCGAGGCGGAGATTTTGCCTCACATCAAGGTCTGTTACTCAATCGACACCCAGCCGCACGCCCGAAGGAGCAATTGGCTGGGATGACGACCGGGACCGTACACGGTCCGGGGGGCGTCGTGCACAAACGCCACCCGGTGTACTTTCCGCCTGCGTGGGGGCCGGAAACCCGGACTTCCCGGGCGTTCCGGCCGTCTCGGGGCCACCGAACACACATGACCCCATGCCCGACAATGTGATCGATCACACAGAAATGATTACCTTCACACGCCACGCGTTCCGCTGACAGCGAACACGCGGCGAAGGTCTCACAAGGGAAGCGTGACACGCATCACGAGACCACCGCCCGGCCGGGGGACCGCCTGGATCCTGCCGCCGTGTGCGCGCGCCACGGAGCGCGCGATGGAGAGCCCGAGCCCCACACCCTTGTCGCTGCCCGTGCGCTCCGTACGCAGCCTCCTGAAGGGCTCGAAGAGGTTGTCCACCTCGTACGCGGGAACCACGGGACCCGTGTTCGACACGACGAGGACCGCCAGCCCGTGCTGGACCTCGGTGGTGACCTCCACCCAGCCGCCCTCCGGCACGTTGTACCGGACGGCGTTCTGCACCAGGTTGAGGGCGATCCGCTCCAGCAGCACGCCGTTGCCCTGGACGACGGCCGCTTCCCGCTCGCCGCGGATCTGCACCCCCTTCGTCTCGGCCTCCCCGCACGCCTGGTCCAGGGCGCGCGAGGCGACCTCCGCCAGGTCCACGGGTTTGCGCTCGACGATCTGGCTGTCGCTGCGGGCGAGCAGCAGCAGGCCCTCCACCAGCTGCTCGCTCCGCTCGTTGGTGGCCAGCAGGGTCCTGCCGAGCTGCTGGAGCTCGACGGGGGCCGCCGGATCGGAGAGGTGCACCTCCAGCAGCGTCCGGTTGATGGCGAGGGGGGTCCTCAGCTCGTGCGAGGCGTTCGCCACGAACCGCTGCTGGGCGGTGAAGGCCCGCTCCAGCCGGTCGAGCATCTCGTCGAAGGTGTCGGCGAGCTCCTTGAGCTCGTCGTCCGGCCCGTCCAGCTCGATCCGCCGGGTCAGGTCGGAGCCGACCACCCGGCGGGCGGTCCGGGTGATCTTGCCGAGCGGTGAGAGGACCCGGCCGGCCATCGCGTAGCCGAAGGCGAAGGCGATGATGCTCAGGCCCAGCAGCGCCATCAGCGACCGGCGCAGCAGGTCGTCCAGGGCGTGCGTGCGCTGCTCGATGCTGCACTGGCTGATCGCGGTGTTGAACTGGTCGTACGACTGGTCGACGCCCACCACGCCGGGACAGCTCGTGCTGGTCACCTTGACGTTCTGCCCGCCGACGATCGTGTACGGGGGCGCGTTGCCCTCCCGCAGCGCCTGCGCGGCCAGCAGGTAGATGATCGACAGCAGCAGGATGCCGGCGATCAGGAACATCCCGCCGTACAGCAGCGTGAGACGTATCCGGATGGTCGGCCGCAGCCAAGGGAAGGGACCCTCGGGCGGGCCGGGGTCCCAGGTCGGTTTCGGTGGCGCCGGGGGTGGCGCCGCGGTCGTCGGCACCCGCGTCAGATCCGGTATCCGGAACCGGGCACGGTCACGATGACCGGCGGCTCGCCGAGCTTGCGCCGCAGGGTCATGACGGTCACCCGCACGACGTTGGTGAAGGGGTCGGTGTTCTCGTCCCACGCCTTCTCCAGCAGCTGCTCGGCGGAGACCACCGTCCCCTCGCTGCGCATGAGGACCTCCAGCACCGCGAACTCCTTCGGCGCCAGCTGCACCTCCCGGCCCTCACGGAAGACCTCGCGCCGGTTCGGGTCCAGCTTGATCCCGGCGCGCTCCAGCACGGGCGGCAGGGCGACGGTGGTCCGCCGCCCGAGCGCCCGCACCCGGGCGGTCAGCTCGCTGAACGCGAAGGGCTTGGGAAGGTAGTCGTCGGCCCCGATCTCCAGCCCCTCCACCCGGTCGCTCACGTCACCGGAGGCGGTCAGCATCAGCACCCGGGTGGGCATCCCCAGCTCGACGATCCGGCGGCAGACGTCGTCCCCGTGGACCAGGGGCAGGTCCCGGTCGAGCACGACCACGTCGTAGTCGTTGACCCCGACCCGCTCCAGGGCGGCCGCGCCGTCGTACACGACGTCCACGGCCATGGCCTCCCGGCGCAGGCCGGTGGCCACCGCATCGGCGAGCAGCTGCTCGTCCTCGACGACGAGTACGCGCACGTCGTTTCCTTCCTCCGAGCCCAGTGGGCACATGTGTATGGCGCCGCCCATCCTGCCCGTTTCGGCCGTAAACCGGCTGTAAGACGCCGTCCGGTCCACTCCGAGCGGGCGGAAGTGATGATTCCCCACCCTTACGAGGTTTCTGGGACCCGGGCTCCGGGGAGGACGAGAGCACACCCCACCACCACTCCTGACGGCGCACTGCCTCATGCCGCCGCCGACCCATGAAGAGGGGGCGCACCCACCATGGACGCATTCACCGCAGGTCTCCTGCAGCGCATCAGGGCCACGCAGACGGACCTCAGGCAGGCCCGCGAGGCGGGCGACGACTTCCTCGCGGAAGTGGAACTGGCGGAGCTGGAGGACCTCCAGCGGCTCGCCGCCGAGCACGGCGTCGCGGTCTCCGCTCCCGCTCCCGCCCACTGATTCTGCCCGCCCGGCCCCGGCCGCTCCAGCGGGCGGCCGGGGTTCCGTCATGTCCCCGGCCGGCCGGGGACATGACGGGCCCGGGTTCAGTCGTGCCAGGCCCCGGCCTCCTCCAGCACCGGCTGGAGCGAGGCGAACACGGCCGGTGTCGCCGCCAGCGCGAGCTCCCCCGAGGCGGGCCGCCCCGGCCGGCCCCCGGTCACCGCCCCGGCCTCCCGGGCGATCAGCTCGCCCGCGGCCAGGTCCCACGGGTTCAGCCCGCGCTCGTAGTAGCCGTCCATCCGGCCGGCCGCGACGTCGCACAGGTCCAGCGCCGCCGACCCGCCCCGCCGGATGTCGCGCACCAGCGGGATGATCCGCCGCGCGACCTCCGCCTGGTGCTCCCGCCGGGACCGGACGTAACCGAACCCGGTCCCCAGCAGTGCCTGGTCCAGCGGCGCGGGCCCCCGGCAGGTCAGCCGGGTGCGGTCCAGCCAGGCCCCGCCGCCGAGCACCGCGTGGTAGGTCTCGCCGCGCAGGGGCGCCGCCACCACGCCCACCACCGTCTCGCCCCGGTACTCGGCCGCGATCGACACGCCCCAGCTCGGCAGCCCGTACAGGTAGTTCACGGTGCCGTCCAGCGGGTCGATCACCCACCGCACCCCGGTGGTGCCCGGGGTGTCCGCGCCCTCCTCGCCCAGCAGCCCGTCCCCGGGCCGCCGCTCCGCGAGGACGGCGGTGATCAGCTTCTCCGCCGCGATGTCCATCTCGGTCACCACGTCGATCGGGCTGGTCTTCGTCGCCGCCACCGCCAGATCGGCCGGCCGGCCGTCGCGCAGCAGGGTCCCCGCCCGGCGGGCGGCCTCCAGGCCCACGTCCAGCAGTACGGCCTTCAGCTCTTCGGAGATCACGGTCCCACTTCCTGTGCGTACGGGCTGTCCGCGGCGGCCGGCCGGGGCGCCCGCGCCGGGCAGCAGTCCACGGCGCACCGGTCGTGACTCGGGCCCAGCAGCCCCAGCGCGCACCGCTCCACGGGCTCGCCCCGCTCGGCCGCGGCCCGTTCCAGCAGGAGTTCCCGTACCGCCGCCGCGAACCGCGGGTCGGCGCCGACCGTCGCCGAGCGGGCGACCGGCAGGCCCAGCTCCGCCGCCTTCGCCGTCGCCTCCGTGTCGAGGTCGTACAGGACCTCCATGTGGTCCGAGACGAAGCCGATGGGCACCATCACCGCCGCCGGGGCGCCCGCCGCGTGCAGCGCCTCCAGGTGGTCGCAGACGTCCGGTTCCAGCCAGGGGACGTGCGGGGCGCCGCTGCGCGACTGGTAGACGAGTTCCCAGGGGCGCTCGGTGCCCGTCCCGGCCCGCACCGCCTCCGCGATCAGCCGCGCGACGTCCAGGTGCTGGCGGACGTAGGCCCCGCCCCCGCCGCGGACGGTGTGGTCCCCGGCCGGGCCCGAGGTGTCGGCGGCGGCGACCGGGATCGAGTGCGTGGTGAAGACCAGGTGGGCGCCGCCCCGGACCTCCGGCGGCAGCGACCGGAGCGCGTCGAGGACCCCGTCGGTCATCGGGCCGACGAAGCCGGGGTGGTTGAAGTAGTGCCGCAGCTTGTCCACCCGCGGCAGCTCCGCCACCGCCGTCCCCTCCCGGGCGAGCACGGCCAGCGCGTCGGCGAGGTTCTCCCGGTACTGCCGGCAGCCCGAGTACGAGGCGTACGCGCTGGTCGTGAGCACGGCGATCCGGCGGTGCCCGGCGGCGGCCATCTCCCGCAGCACGTCGGTCAGGTACGGGGCCCAGTTGCGGTTGCCCCAGTAGACCGGCAGGTCCAGGCCCTGGGCGGTGAAGTCCTCGCGCAGCGCGTCGAGCAGCGCGCGGTTGTGCCCGTTGATCGGGCTGACCCCGCCGAAGCCGAAGTAGTGCTGCCCGACCTCCTTGAGCCGCTCGCGCGGGATGCCGCGCCCGCGCGTGACGTTCTCCAGGAACGGCACGACGTCGTCGGGTCCCTCGGGGCCGCCGAAGGAGAGCAGCAGCAGGGCGTCGTAGGGGGCGGCGGGCCCGCCGGGCGGCGGGAAGAGCTGGTCTGACATGCGTCGCATCCTGCCACCCGGCCTCCCCGCGCGGGAACCGGCCCGGCCCCGAACCGGCCCGCATCGCCGGTAAGGTGACCCTAAGTTGAACTGTCTGGATTTTCCCCGTGCGGGTGCCTTGTCGGCGGCCATAACCTGTATGGGCCAATGACTTCCCTTACGGAGGGCACCTTGCCCAGTCCTTACCGCGCGATCTTCGCCTCACCCGGCTCCAAGGAGTTCAGCGCGGCCGGCCTCATAGGCCGGATGCCCCTGTCCATGGTCGGCATCGGCATCCTCACCATGATCTCCGAGCTCACCGGCCGCTACGCGCTGGCCGGCGCGCTCACCGCCACCCTCGCCCTCTCGGCCGCCGTCGTCGGCCCGCAGGTCTCCCGGCTGGTCGACGTGTACGGCCAGCGGCGGGTCCTGCGCCCGGCGACCCTGATCGCCGTCGCCGCGGTCTCCGGACTGCTGCTCTGCGCCGCGAACGGCGCCCCGGACTGGACCCTGTTCGTCTTCTCGGCCGCCGCGGGCGGGGTGCCGAGCGTCGGCTCGATGATCCGTGCCCGCTGGACGGCGATCTACCGGGACTCCCCCCGCGAGCTGCACACGGCGTACTCCTTCGAGTCCGTCATGGACGAGATCTGCTTCATCTTCGGCCCGATCATCGCCATCGGCCTCTCCACCACCTGGTTCCCCGAGGCGGGCCCGCTGGTCGCGGCGGTCTGTCTGCTGGCCGGCGTCTGGTGGCTGACCGCGCAGCGCGCCACCGAGCCGCCGCTGCACCCCCGTGACGAGAACTCCGACCGGCGCTCGGCCCTGGCCTCCCCCGGGCTCCAGGTCCTGATGGCCACCTTCGTGGCGACCGGCGCGATCTTCGGCTCCATCGACGTGGTGACCCTGGCCTTCGCCGAGGAGCAGGGCTCCAAGGCCGCCGCCAGCCTCGTCCTCGCCGTCTGGGCGGCCGGTTCCTGCATCGCCGGCATCGTCTTCGGCCTCCTGCACCTCAAGGGGCGGGCCGAGGTCAGGTGGGTGCTGGGCGTGGCCGCGATGGCCGTGAGTATGATCCCCCTCCTACTGGCCGGGAACCTTCCGATCCTGGCCGTGGCGCTCTTCGTCTCGGGCCTCGCCATCGCTCCCACGATGATCACCACGATGGCCCTGATCGAGGCGCACGTACCCCGCGCGAAGCTGACCGAGGGCATGACCTGGATCAGCACCGGCCTCGCGGTCGGCATCGCGCTCGGCTCGTCCGCGGCCGGCTGGGTCATCGACGCGGCCGGTGCGCGGCCCGGGTACGTGGTCTCCATCTCGGCGGGGGCCGCCGCGGCGGTGGTGGCGTTCGCGGGTTACCGCCGGCTGACGAGGTCGGCGCTAGGGGAGGAGCCGGCTGCCGATGAGGACAGCAAGGAAGAACAGTCCGACCACGTGGCGTAACTGGGCGGGCAACGTCAGCGCCACCCCCGCCCGGGTGGTGAGCCCGGGCACGGTGGAGGAGCTGCGGGAGGCGGTCCGCCGGGCCGTCGCGGACGGGCAGCGGGTGAAGGCGGTCGGCTCCGGCCACTCCTTCACCGCCGCCGCCGCGACCGGCGGAGTCCTCCTGCGCCCGCACGCCCTGGCCGGGATCACCGCGATCGACCGGTCCGCCTCCACCGTCACGGTGGGGGCGGGCACGGTGCTCAGGGACCTGAACCGGGCCCTGGCCCGGGAAGGGCTCTCGCTCGCCAACATGGGCGACATCATGGAGCAGACCGTCTCGGGGGCCACCGCCACCGGCACCCACGGCACCGGCCGCGACTCGGCCTCCCTCTCCGCCCTGGTCCGCGGCCTGGAGCTGGTCACGGCCGACGGCCGGCTGCTGACCTGCTCCGAGAAGGAGCACCCGGAGGTCTTCGCGGCGGCCCGGACGGGCATCGGGGCGCTCGGCGTCGTCACCGCGCTCACCTTCGCCGTCGAGCCGCTCTTCTTCCTGACCGCCCGTGAGGAGCCCATGGGCTTCGACCGGGTGACGGCCGAGTTCGACCAGCACGTGGCGGAGAACGAGCACTTCGAGTTCTACTGGTTCCCGCACACCGGCAACTGCAACACCAAGCGCAACAACCGCAGCCAGGGCCCGGCCGCCCCGCCCGGACCGGTCAGCGCCTGGATCGAGGACGAGCTGCTGTCCAACGGCCTCTTCCAGGCCGTCAACTCGCTCGGCCGCGCGGTCCCCGCCACCGTCCCCGCCGTCGCCCGCGTCGCCAGCCGCGCCCTGTCGGCGCGCACCTACACGGACGTCCCGTACCGGGTGTTCACCTCCACGCGCCGGGTCCGGTTCGTGGAGATGGAGTACGCCCTCCCCCGCGAGCGGGCCGTCGCGGCGCTGCGGGAGCTGCGGGCCGTGATCGACCGCTCGGGGCTGCGGATCAGCTTCCCGGTCGAGATACGGACGGCCCCGGCGGACGACATCCCCCTGTCGACGGCCTCGGGGCGCGAGAGCGCCTACCTCGCGGTGCACATGTACCGGGGCACGCCCTACCGGGAGTACTTCACCGCGGCGGAGCGGATCTTCACGGCGCACGGCGGACGGCCGCACTGGGGCAAGGTGCACACCCGGGACGCGGAGTACCTCGCCGGGGTCTACCCGAGGTTCGCCGAGTTCGCGGCGGTCCGTGACCGGCTGGACCCGGACCGGGTGTTCGGCAACGACTACCTGCGGCGGGTCCTGGGCGAGTGAGCCGCGGGCGGCCCCGTCCCGGCCGCGCCCCCGTCGTGGTCGTGGCCGGTCAGGAGCCGTCGCGCGGCCCGGCGCCGGACGGGGCCGGGCCGGGCGGGACCGTCGAGCCCGGCGGGGCGGACGGGAGCGGGGTCACGGAGGTGGTCGGCGCCGTGGACGGGTCCGGGGCCGGGTCCCCGGAGGGCGGGGGCACCGGGCCGGGGCTCCGGTCGCCGCCGTCCTGCGGCGCCGGGGGGCCCGGGGAGTTCCCGGGCGCCGGGCTCCGCCCGCCGTCGCCGTCCTGCGTCCCGTCCTGCGCTCCTCCCTTTCCTCCCTCGTTCCCCTTGTCCTCCTTGTTCCCCTTCTCCCCGGCGCCCTTGCCCGGTTCCCGCGCCGGCGGGGCGGGGCGGTGGTCGGGGGCCGTGCGGGTGCCGCCGGAGAAGAGGGTGGCGCCGTCGCTGCTGACCGAGGTCCCGGCCACCGCCTCGTACGTCCCGAGCGCGCCGAGCGAGAGGGCGAAGACGGCGCCCGCAAGGGCCGCCGTGCGCCGGCGCCGGCGGCCCCGGGTGCCGTGCACGGTGGCCCGGCCGAACCCCCCGGGGAGCGGCTCCGCACCCGCCGGGGCCCGCCGCCCCGGCGGACGGGGACCGGGCCGGGCGCTCTCGCGCAACTGGTCGCCGGTGCGCCGGAAGAAGTGCTGGATGACGGGCCCGCCCGCGGTCGCGACCACACTGACCACTCCGGCGCCGAGGATGGTCCCGTAGACGCCCAGCTCCGAGGCGAGGAGCGCCGCCGCGACGGTGGCGAGGGAGCTGGCCGCCACCTGAGCCACGCTCAGGTCGAGCTTCTTGCGCCCCGCCGCCTCCTGGACCTCCTCCGTCACTGTGGTGTCCCGCGTCGTCCTCTGCCCCATCCCGTCCCCCGGGTTGCCTGCCTCGTCCGCCTCAGCCTCAGCGCTTACAGCAGGTACCGACACCCGAGCGAAACGAATAGTTCCGTTTCTGGGGATTCTGTGAAGCAGGACACCCGAAAACGAACGGGCCGCAGGTACGGCCCGGTGAGGGGCGTTCCCACCGCCGCCGCCCGGGAGAAGTTCGGCGGCGCGGCGGTCCACCCAGGTGGCCCGAATGGAGTACTGTGGCGAGCCCTGGGGCCGTCCTTCCTCATGGACGTCCGGACTCGGGAGAGGGGCCGATCGATGAAGAAACGGCACTCAAGACCGGCGTTGCCGCGGCATCGCACGGGTTCCTGCTGCACACAGTAACCATTCGGTCACTGTGCGTGCCCAACGGGTGACCGTGCCAGCTCCGCGAACAAGGGCACGCGCCCGACGCGCCGGGAGAACTCGGCAAGGTTGTGGCAGGCTGCACCCGGGCACGCCACACTCGACTAGCGGAAGCAGCGACGCACGTGACGTCGGCAGGCACCACCCGGGAGGTCCCCATGCCCGAACTGCGTGTCGTGGCCGTCTCCAACGACGGCACACGACTGGTGCTCAAGGCTGCGGACAGCACGGAGTACACGCTTGCGATCGACGAGCGACTGCGGGCCGCCGTACGCAACGACCGCGCGCGGCTGAACCAGATCGAGATCGAGGTGGAGAGCCACCTCCGCCCCCGCGACATCCAGGCCCGGATACGGGCCGGTGCCTCCGCGGAGGAAGTCGCCCAGCTCGCCGGCATCCCCGTCGAACGCGTCCGCCGCTTCGAGGGCCCCGTCCTCGCCGAGCGCGCCTTCATGGCGGAGCGGGCCCGCAAGACCCCCGTGCGCCGTCCCGGCGAGAACACCGGCCCCCTGCTGGGCGAGGCCGTGCAGGAACGGCTGACGCTGCGCGGGGCCGACAAGGAAGCCGCCCAGTGGGACTCCTGGCGCCGCGACGACGGCACCTGGGAGGTCCTGCTGGTCTACCGGGTCGCGGGCGAGCCGCACTCGGCGAGCTGGAGCTACGACCCGCCGCGTCGGCTGGTCGCGGCCGTGGACGACGAGGCCCGCTCCCTGATCGGTGAGGCCGACGACCTGCCGGCGGTACCGGAACCGAGCTTCCCGTTCGTGCCCAGGATCGCGCGGCTGCCCCGGGACCGGCCGCTGGACCGCGCCCTGGACCGGCCGTTCGAGCGCCCCCTCGCACCGGACGCGGACGAGGAACGGGACACCCTCACGAGCCTGCTGGAGGCGGTCCCGAGCTTCCGCGGCGACCTGGTGGTCCCCGAACGCGGCGACCCGTCGGACGAGGCGGAGGCCGAGGAACCCCCCGCTCCGGCCGCCTCGGCGGGCGCGGGCGCCGCGTACGCCGATGTGCTGATGCCCCGTACGGTCGCGGGCCACCACGACCGGCTCACCGGGACCACCGACCGCCAGGCCGAGGCCGACGGGGTCCGCCCCGGCCGCCGCGCGGCGGTCCCGAGCTGGGACGAGATCGTCTTCGGCACCCGCCGCAAGAAGCAGGAGTGACCGCGGCGGCGACCGCCTGACCGTGGTCGCGACGGCCGTCCGCGCGGCGGCCCCCGCAGCGCCGCGGGGGCCGCCGGACCGGCTACCTCGGGTCCGGGCCGGTGGCCACCGGGCGGGCCGGGTCGAAGGACCACTCGGACCAGCTGCCCGCGTAGAGCGCGGCCGGGATGCCCGCCACCTCCAGCGCCAGCACCTGGTGCGCCCCCGACACCCCGGAGCCGCAGTACACGCCCACCGGAGTACCACCGGAAGCGCCCAGCTCCGCGAAGCGGGCCCGCAGTTCCGGCGCCGGCCGCAGCAGCCCGTCCGGGCCGACGTTCTCCGTGGTCGGGGCCGAGACCGCGCCCGGGATGTGGCCGCCGACGCGGTCGATCGGCTCGACCTCGCCCCGGTACCGCTCCCCCGCGCGGGCGTCCAGCAGGAGCCCCGACCCGGCCAGCGCGCCCGCCGCGTCCGCGTCCAACAGCCCCACCGCGCCCGGAGTTGGCTTGAAATCACCCTCGACGGGATGCACCGCCCCGGCCGTCACCACGCCGCCCGCCGCCGTCCACGCGGCCAGCCCCCCGTCCAGCACCCGCACCCCGGGGTGCCCCGTCCAGCGCAGCAGCCACCAGGCCCGGGCCGCCGCCCAGCCCTGGCCGCCGTCGTAGACGACCACCGGGCCGTCCGAGGAGACCCCGGCCCGCCGCATCACCGCGCCGAACGCCTCCGGGTCCGGCAGCGGGTGCCGTCCGCCCGACCCGGCCGGACCTGCCAGTTCGCGGTCCAGGTCGACGTAGACCGCGCCCGGCAGGTGACCGGCCTCGTACGCGGGGCGCCGGCCGGGGCCGCCGAGCTGCCAGCGGACGTCGAGCAGTACGGGCGGGCGGGGGCCGGCCAGCTCGGCCGCCAGGGCGGCGGCGGAGAGGATCGTGGATTTCTCAGTCATACGGCCCATCCTCCTCCCCGCCCGGAGCCCCGTAACACGCCCGACATCGGCGGGGCACCCCGATTCGGTCATCTCTGTCCCGCGCCCCCGCCGTGCGGCCCGGTCGGGGCGCGCCGGGCCCCGCGCAGTGGAAGCATCAGCCCCAGGAAGCGACCCGACGAAAGAGACGGCTGACATGACCGAGGCAGCGGAAGCAACGCGGCGCACGCCCGGTACACCGTGCTGGGTGAGCCTGATGGTGCACAGCCTCGGGACCACC
Source organism: Streptomyces sp. NPDC051567 (assembly GCF_044454165.1). Classification (NCBI taxonomy): domain Bacteria; kingdom Bacillati; phylum Actinomycetota; class Actinomycetes; order Kitasatosporales; family Streptomycetaceae; genus Streptomyces; species Streptomyces sp. NPDC051567. The sequence goes on from NZ_JBITDK010000019.1 coordinate 19,794, forward strand.
GAGGAGTTCTACACCGACCTGTTCGGCTGGGAGTACGTACCGGGCCCCGATCAGCTCGGCCCGTACGTCCGGGCCCTGCTGAACGGGCGCGAGGTGGCCGGGATCGGTGAGATGCCGCCGGACCGGCAGCTTCCGGTGGCCTGGACGACGTACCTTGCCACGGACGACGCGGACGTGGCGGCCGAGGCGGTCCGCGCCTGCGGCGGCACGGTCGCGGTGGGCCCGCTGGACGCCGGGGTCGCGGGGCGGATGGCGATCTGCTCCGACCCGCTGGGCGCGATCTTCGGGCTCTGGCAGGCCGACGCCCATCCGGGCAGCCTCGGTCACGGCGCGCCGGGCACCCCGGTCTGGAACGAGCTGGTCACCCAGGACGCCTCGGCGGTCGGCACGTTCTACGAGCACGTCTTCGGCCACGAGGCGCGGGCGCACTCCACGGCCACCGCCGACTTCGACTACCTGACCCTGTCCCTGGCGGGCCGCCCGGTCGCAGGCGTGCACGGGGTGGGGCGCTCGCTCCCGCACGACCGGGGGCCGCACTGGATGGCGTACTTCGAGGTGGAGGACACCGACCTGGCCGCCGCCCGCGTCACCGAGCTGGGCGGGCGCGTCCTGGCGCCGCCCCGCGACGGCCTCAGCGGCAGGCTGGCCACGGTCGCGGACCCGGAGGGCGCGGTCTTCACCCTCGTCCGGTCCCGGCCGTAGGGGCGCCCGCCTCCGGGGGCGGTGCGGCAGTACGGCCGTGCGGCCGACCGACTGAATCTGATCACCCATTAGCCAGAGACGATCAACGTCGCTGCACCCTTTCTGCCCATTTCTGTGAATAGCTGACCGCGCTGCTCCTCCTTAGACCGGCCGGCTTCACCGAAGGGCAACCGATGCCACGTGCCGTCAGAAAACACCCTGGTCGCTCCTGCGGGCGCAGGCTGGGCGCGGTCGGCGCGGTGGCGGCGTGCTGGCTCCTGCCCCTGACGCCCTCGGTGGCGTCGGCGCACGGCGGCGCCGCACCCGGGGACACGGCCCCCGCCGCACCCGTGGCGTCCGCCGCACCCGTCGCACCTCCCGCCGCATCCGCCGTACCACCCGCGTCTCCCGCACCCCCCGTACCCTCCGCGTCTCCCGCAACCACCGTTCCCCCGGCGGTGCCTGCGGCACCTGCCGCACCCACGGCCGCGACCGGCGCCGGGGCGCCTCCCGCCGCACGGACCCCCGGGAGCGCGGACCTGACGGTATCGGGCGTGGTGCGCCGGGGGACCTCCGGCGCCCGGGAGCACCGGGAGAGCGGCGGCCCGTCACGGCGGGAGACCTTCGACTACCTCGTGACGGTGACCAACCACGGGCCGTCCACCGCCCGGCAGGTGCGCGTCACCGACCGGCTGCCCGCCGCCCTGGAGTTCGTCGGCTCCCGCGACGGCTGCTCCGCGGACGGCGGGGCGGTGACGTGCGGGCCGCTGGCCACCCTGGCGGTGGGCAGGTCCCACAGCTGGGTGATCACCGTACGGCTGTCGGCCGACTACCGCGGTGACGGTGCGGACATCGTCAACGAGGCGATCGTCGGCTCCGACACCCCGGACCCCGATTCCGGGAACAACACGGCGACGCTGACGGGCCTGGAGATTCCGCCCGCCGCGCGGGAGGCGGACCTGTCGCTGCGCAAGACCGCGCTGCTCGCGCCGGGACGCGAACACGTCAGGCCGGGCGAGAAGTTCACGTACCTGATCACGGTGCGCAACCACGGCCCGGCCACGGCACGCGGGCTCCAGGTCACCGACCGGCTGCCGTCCTCGCTGGTGCTGCTCTCCTCGCCGGACGGCTGCGCGATCCCGGAAGGGGAGGACCGGCTGGTGGTGTGTCCTCAGGTGGAGCGCCTGGCGGCCGGTGGGACGGCGCAGTTCCGGATCACCGTGCGCGCGGCCACCGCCGAGCGGGCCCAGCCCCCGGCCGGCCGGTGCACGCCCATCGAGAACATCGCCCGCGTGACCTCCGCGAGCCTCGACCCCGACCTTTCGGACAACGCCAACGACCCCGGTACCACGGGGCCGGACGGCGGCCGGCTGTGCCTGGTGTCCGACCGGGGCGGGGACCACCACGACGGGAAGGACCACCACGACGGCCGGGAGGGTCTGGCCGACTCCGGCGCCGGGGTCCCGCCCTGGCTGCTGTGGGCCTCGGTCGCCCTGGTGGCCGGTGGCGGGGCGCTGCGGACGGCGTTCCGGGGGCGCACGTGAGCGACGGGCCGCCGCGGCCTCCGTGGCGGGCCGCGTCCGGGGGTGCAACCACCGAGCGAGAAGACGAGGGACGTTCCGGTATGACCATGCCCTGGAGTGCCTGGTGGCGCAGGGCCGCCACCCCCTTGCTGTGCGCGGTCGCGCTGGTCCTGTCCCCGGTGGGCACGGCGGCCGGGCAGTCCGACGGCCCCGGGGCCCGGACGCTCGCCTTCCCCGTCGACGAGATGTTCGACAGCTCCACCAACCTGGGCACCACCAGCGGCAGCGCGAGCTATCCGGGGGGCGGCTGGCTGCGGCTGACGTCCGCGAGCACCAACCAGGCCGGTACCTGGAAGATGAAGGACGCCTTCCCCTCCAGCCTCGGCATCGTCGCCGAGTTCAGCTACGCCAGCTACGGCGGAACCGCCTTCGACGGCAGGCGGGGTGACGGCCTGTCGTTCTACCTGACCGACGGCACGGCGGTCGACCGGGTCGGCCCGCCCGGCGGCGCCCTCGGCTACGCCTGCACGGGCGCGGCGTCCCGCTGCACGACCGCGGGCGTACCGGGCTCCTACCTCGGCATCGGACTGGACGAGTTCGGCAACTTCTCCTCGGCCGCGGTCGGCAACGGCGGGCCGGGCGGTCAGGCCAACAAGATCGTGGTGCGCGGCGGGGGCAACAGCGTGACGGGCTACCGCTACGCCACGGCCGCGGACGGACCGGGCGGGACCGTGGAGACCGGCAGCCGCGCGAACGAGCGCACGGTGCGCGTCTCCCTGCTGCCCGGCGCCGGCGGGAAGATGCTCCTGTCGGTGTGGGCCGACAGCGGCCCCGGCACCAGCATGAACAAGCTGATCAGCGACTACGACGTCACGACCATCGCCGGCCAGCCGGCGCTGCCCGCCACCCTCAAGGTGGGCTTCTCCGCGAGCACCGGCGCCGCGACGAACGTGCACGAGATCGACGACCTCAAGATCAACGTGCCGGCGGACCTGACCGTCACCAAGACGGGAACCCCCGCGAGCGTCCCGGCGGGCGGCGGACCGGTGACCTACACCGTCACCGTCTCCAACAGCGTGGCCAACGAGGTCATCGGCGCCGCCGTGCGCGACGTCGTGCCCGGTCTGACCGGCGTGACCTGGACCTGCCTCGCCGGTCCCGGGGGCAGGTGCACGAGCGCCTCCGGCAGCGGGAACACCCTCGACACGACGGCCGACTTCGCCCGGGGCGGCTCCGTCACCTACACGATCACCGGCACGGCCCCGGCCCAGCCCACCACCCTGAACAACACGGTCACCGTGACCGCCCCGGCGGACCGCGCGGACACCAATCCGGCCGACAACAGCGCCACGGCCCCCGGCACGGTGGTGACCGCGCGCGCCGACGTGGCCGCGGAGAAGGAGGGGGTCGGGTCCGGGCCGGTGGCCCCTGGCCAGGAGTTCGACTACCGGATCACGGCACGCAACCTGGGGCCCTCCGACACGACCGCGGTCCAGCTCGCCGACACCCTTCCCGGGCCGCTGGGGTTCGTCTCCTCCCCCGACGGCTGCACGGCCTCGGGGCAGCAGCTGTCCTGCCCGGCCCGCGCCGCCCTGGCCGCCGGGACGAGCACCTCGTGGACCGTGCGCGTACGGCTGGACCCGGCCTACCAGGGGGACGGCTCGGACCTCGGGAACGTCGCGACGGTCCGGCACGCCGTCACCGACCCGCGGCCGGGGAACAACACCAGCGGGGCCACCGCGCCGCCCGGCGGGGTGACGGCCGCGCAGGCCGACCTCTCGCTGGTCAAGGCCGCCGCGAACGTCCCGCCCGTCGCGCCCGGGGAGACGTTCGCGTACACCCTGACCGTGCGCAACGGCGGCCCGTCCGTGGCCCGGCAGGTCACGGTCACCGACCCGCTGCCCCCGGCGCTCGCCTTCGTCTCCCCGGCCCCGGGGTGCACCGCCGCCGGGCAGAACGTCACCTGCGGCCCCGAGGCGGTGCTGGCGCCGGGCGGGAGCCGGTCGTGGACCTTCACCGTGCGGCTCGACCCGGCGTACTCGGGGGACGGCACGGCGCTGCGGAACACCGCGACCGTCCGCTCCGACACCGCCGACCCCGATCCGCTCGACAACAGCGGGTCCGCCGGTACGCCGGGCGGACGCGTCCGCCCGCCGACCGCCGACATCGAACTCTCCAAGCGCGCCACCGCGGACTGACCCGGCGCCCTCCCCCGAACTGCCCCGAACTGCCCCGAACTCTCCTGAACTCCCCCGAACTCCCGTGCAGCGCTCTGCACGGTCCTCTCCCGCACGAAACGGAAACGATGCGCGATGACGACGACACCAGGCCGGCGGCCGGCGGTGCGGGCCCTGGCCCCGCTGCTCTGCGCCGCGGCACTGTGGGCCGGACCGGTCCCCGCGTCCGCCCTGCCCCGGGCAGGGCACACGGTCGAGGTGACGGCACAACAGGCCAAGGCCCCCGGTGACCTGGTCACCTACACCCTCACCGCGAAGAACAAGGGCCCGTCGGTGGCCCGGAACGTCATCGCGACGGACAAGCTCCCCGACTGGATGTCCTTCGTGGGCTCCTCCGACGGCTGCACCGCCACCGGCCGGACCGTCACCTGCGGGCCCGAGCCCCAGCTGGCCGCCGGCCAGACCAAGAGCTGGAGCTTCCAGACCCGGCTGAGCCCCTCGTACCAGGGCGACGGTTCCGACCTCGGCAACAGCGCCGTCGGCACCTCGGACGCCACCGATCCCGATCCCGACAACAACAAGCCCGATCCGGTGCTGCCGCCGGGTCCGTTCGACCCCGTCTCGGACCTGGCCACCGTCAAGATCCCGCTGGGCGCGGGGCCGACGGTTCCGGGCCAGGAGTACGAGTACGAGATCCGTACGACCAACAAGGGCCCCTCCGACGCGCGCAACGTCGTGGTGACCGACGCCCTGCCCGCCGGGCTGACCTTCGTCTCCTCGGCGGACCCGTGCGCGGCGGCCGGACAGACCGTCACCTGCGGTCCGCTGGCCCGCCTCGTCCCGGGCGGCGAGGTGGTGTGGATCTTCAAGGTGAAGCTGAGCGCCGCCTACACCGGGGACGGCAGCGACCTGCGCAACACCGCGACCTCCTCCTCCGCGTCCAAGGACCCGGAGCCCACCGACAACACCTCGCACCCCGTGCTGCCGCCGGGCGGGGTCACCGTCCCGCAGGCCGACGTGTGGACGACCAAGCGGCCGGCCACCGACACCCCGATCGCCCCCGGACAGACCTTCGACTACGTGGTGACCGCGACCAACGACGGGCCTTCCCGGGCCGTCTCCACCACGATCACCGACACGCTGCCCACGCAGCTCGCCTTCGTCTCCTCCCCCGACGGCTGCACGGCCACGGCCGGTACGGTCAGCTGCGGCCCGGTGGCCGTACTGGAACCCGGGGCGTCCCGGACCTGGCGGTTCACCGTCCGCCTCGACAGCGCCTACACCGGCGACGGATCGGACGTGCGCAACACGGCGACCGCCACCTCGCAGACCAAGGACCCCAAGCCGGAGAACAACACGAGCAGCCCCGCGGGCCTGCCCGGCAGCACCGTCAACAAGCCGACCGCGGACCTGGCGGTGACCAAGGAGGCCCTGGGCACCAAGCCGCCCGTGCCGGGTGAGACCTTCGTCTACCGCATCCGGGTCACCAACAACGGTCCGTCGGCCGACGCGTTCAACGTCAAGCTCACCGACAACCTCCCCGAGGGCCTCTCGTACGTGACGTCCTCCCCCGCCGGGTGCACCGTCGCCGGACACCTGGTGTCGTGCAGGCGCACCGCCCCGCTCCCGGTCGGCGAGACCGTCGAGTACCTGCTCACCGTCAAGGTGAACCCCGACTACAGCGGTGACGGCAGCGACCTGCTGAACACCGCCCAGGTGACGGCCGACAACATCGACCCCGCGAGCGAGAACGACAAGGGCACCGCGACCGTGCCCGGCGGCCACGTCGCCGACCCCGCCGCGGACCTCGCCATCACCAAGAAGCCCGTCCAGACCACCCCCGTGGCCCCGGGCGAGACCTTCGACTACGCCCTGACCGTCACCAACAACGGCCCCTCGCAGGCCGAACAGATCACCGTCACCGACACCCTGCCGACCGCGCTGAGCTACGTGTCGGGCGACGCCACCTGCGACTCCGAGCAGACCGTCGTCTGCGGCCCGCTGCCGACCCTGGCCCCGGGTGCCTCGATGACCTGGGTGATCAAGGTGAAGCTGGACCCGGCGTACACCGGGAACGGCTCGGACATCCGCAACACCGCCACCGTCGACGCCCTGACCGAGGACCCCAAGCCGGAGAACAACACGAGCACGCCCGCGGGCCCGCCCGGAGGCACGGTCAAGGACCCGACCGCGGACCTGGAGGTGGGCAAGACGACTCCCTGACCCGCCGCCCCGCTGCCCCGCTGACGACCTGACCTCCTGACCGGAAGGCCGGCAGAGCACCCGCTCCGCCGGCCTTCCGCGTGCTCCGGGCCGGCCCGCCCGTGGGAAGGCGGTCGGGCGCTCAGGCGTGGTTGACCGGGAGGACGTCCGGGGAGAGGGCGCCGGCGTGGGCCGCCGCCGAGGTCATCAGGCGGCGGTGGTGACGGCGGCAGAGGACCTCGTAACCGATCTCCCCGGCCGGGCGGTTGACGTCGCCGACCACGACCTGGGCGCCCTCGACCACCATCGCGCCGTCCACCGTACGGGCGTTGTGGGTCGCGCGGGCGCCGCACCAGCACAACGCCTCGACCTGGAGCTGTTCGATCCGGTCGGCCAGCTCGATCAGCCGCTGCGAGCCCGGGAAGAGCTTGGTGCGGAAGTCGGTGGTGATGCCGAAGGCGAACACGTCCATCCCCAGGTCGTCCACGACCCGCGCGAGCTGGTCGATCTGGCCCGGCGCGAGGAACTGCGCCTCGTCGACGATCACGTAGTCGGCCTTGCCGCCCTTGGAGAGGAGATCGACCAGGTACCCGTAGACGTCCATGCCGTCCGAGACCTCCACGGCCTCGGTCACCAGGCCCAGGCGGGAGGAGAGCTTGCCCTCGCCCGCCCGGTCGTCACGGGTGAAGATCACGCCCTGGAGCCCGCGGGCCGAACGGTTGTGTCCGATCTGGAGCGCCAGCGTACTCTTCCCGCAATCCATCGTTCCGGAGAAAAATACCAATTCGGACATCAGCGGAGGGTGACCTTTCGGGGTCGGGCAGGCCGGGGGGAGGCAGTGGCGGTCGGGTGGGGCCGGGCGGGGGCTCCGGTCAGGAGGTACGGACTTCCAGCAGCGGGACGAGCTGCTCGGCCGGGGTCATGGAGCCGTGCATTCCGGTGAGCGCCGACTCGTTGGGCTCCTTCACCGACGCGGTGATCGCGACATCGGCCTGCGCCGCCGCGACCACGTCGCCGATCCTCCCGAGCACCCGCTCGTCGCACTCCCCGGGCGGACCGAACCAGCCCAGTTCCAGGGCCTCCTCGCGGCTCGCGACCCAGAACCGGTCGCCGAGCACCTCGCGCCACACGGTCAGGACGTCGGCCTGCGCGCCCGGCACCGCGTACACGTGCCGGGCCCGGCCCTCGCCGCCCAGCAGGGCCACGCCCGCGCCCAGCTCCCAGTCCTCGTCGAAGTCGATGCGGGAGTCCTCGTCGAAGGGGACGTCCACCATGCCGTGGTCGGCGGTCACGTACAGCGCGGTGCGCGGCGGGAGCTGCTCGGCGAGCCGCTGGACGAGCCGGTCGACGTACATGAGCTGGCCGCGCCAGGCGTCGGAGTCCACGCCGTGGCGGTGCCCGGCCCCGTCGAGCTCGCTGTAGTACGTGTACACCAGCGAGCGGTCACCGGCGGCGAGCTGGATCGCCGCGAGGTCCATGCGCTCCTCGCCCGTCATCCGGCCGTGGAAGGCGCCGCCGCTCAGCGCGACCTTGGTCAGCGGGGTGGTCCGGAAGGCCGGGGAGGAGACCTGGGCGGTCGCCACACCGGCCTTGTCGGCGAGCTGGAAGACGGTCGGGTAGGGCTGCCAGGTCCGGGGCTCGACCCACGGGTACCAGCGGAGCTGGTTCATCAGGGCGCCGGTGGCCGGGTTGCGGACGGCGTAGCCGGGCAGGCCGTGCCGGCCGGGCGGCAGACCGGTGCCGACGGAGGCGAGCGAGGTCGCGGTGGTCGCCGGGAACCCGGCGGTGAGCGGACGGCCGGTGCCGCCGCGCGAGGTGGACAGGAGCGAGGTGAGGTACGGGGCCTCGTCCGGGTGGGCCTTGATCTGCTCCCAGCCCATGCCGTCGACCAGGAACACGCAGTTCCGGTCGGCCGGGGTCAGCTCGGCGATGGTCGCGGCGCAGCCGGGGACGCCCTGGCCCGCCGCGAGGGTGGGCAGCAGGTCGGCGAGGGAGCCGCTCCCGTACTCCGGGAGGGGGGCGGCGGCCGGGTCGAGCAGTTCCGGTTCCTGCCAGTGCTGCGCTGCGGAGTACGGCATCAGCGGGCGGGGGTGGAGGTCGCCGCCGTCGCCTCGCTGAGGGCCTGGGCGAAGACGAGGGTCTGGCGCACGGCCTCCGGGCCGTCGCCCGCCTCGCTGACGCGCAGGCTGAGGTCGTCGGCGGTGGAGTTGCCGGTGTAGCCGTGGTCGGAGTCGCAGTTCGGGTCCCCGCAGGCGGCGGGCTCCAGGTCGATCCGGGAGACGGCGCCCCAGCCGATGGTCAGCACGACCTCGCGGGGCAGGGTGCCGGGGGTGTAGGACTCCGGGTTGGCGACGACACGGCTGAGCACCACGGAGGAGATGCTGGAGAGCTTGACCGACTCGGTGGAGGTGGTCGCGTACGGGGACGGGGAACCGGCGTCGGCGGCCTGCTCGTCGGTGTGGCTGACGATGAAGCGGTTGCCGGTCAGGACCAGCACGGTGACGTGGCGGCGCACTTCGTTGGAGTCGAAGGTCGTCTCCTGGTGGACCAGGTACGACGAGATCGGCTCGCCGCCCACCGCGGCCTCCACGGCCTCGGCCACGAGGGCCGGGTAGTAGCCGCTGCGCTCGATCGCCGTGCGCAGCCCCTGGGTCGTCGTACCGGATTTCGCCATGAGGTCCATCCTAAGGCCCGTACGGGGCACCCCGGCCGCGCCGGACCCGGTCCCGTCAGGTCTGGCCGGTCAGTAACTGGGCAGGGTGCGGGGCCCGAGGTCGTCGCGGGCGGGCGGGTGGGCGACGCGGACGGCGGCGCTGAGCACGGAGAGACCCTCGGTGGCGACCACGACGGGCTCCAGGCAGACACCCGTCACCTCGGGGTGGTCGTCCACGAGGCGGGACAGGCGCAGGAGCAGCTCCTCCAGGGCGGCGGTGTCCACGGGGTCGCTGCCGCGCCAGCCGAAGAGGAGGGGCGCGGCCCGGATGGACCGGATGAGCGCGGCGACGTCCCGGTCGGTGGCCGGAACGAGACGGTGGGCGGTGTCCCCGAGCAGCTCGGAGGCGACACCGGCGAGCCCGAAGGAGAGGACGGAGCCGGCGGCCGGGTCGACGACGGAGCGGACCACGGTGTCGACGCCCCGGGGCGCCATGGCCTGGACCACGGGCCGCAGCTCGGCGGGGCGGCCGAGGGCCTCGGTGAGTTCCGCGTACGCGCGCCGCAGCTCGGCCTCGCCCGCCAGGCCCAGCCGGACGCCGCCCAGGTCCGCGCGGTGGCGCAGGTGGGGGGCGGTGGTCTTGAGCGCGACGGGGTAGCCCAGGCTCCGGGCGGCCTCCGCGGCGGCGTCGGGGGTGGGCGCGGGCAGGGTGGGCAGGACGTGGATGCCGTACCGCCCGAGCAGTTCGCGGGCGGCCCCGTCGTCCAGCTCCAGACCGGCCCGGCCCTTGACTCCGGCCAGGACCCCGGCGAGCTGGGCGGCGGCCCCGGACTCGTCGATGTCCTCGTACTCGGGCACCTGCCCGGCCTCGGCGGCGGCCCGCCGCCACCGGCCGTAGCGGAAGGCCTCGGCGAGGGCCCGTACGGCCCGCTCGACGGCGGGGTAGCTGGGGATGCGGCCGGCCGCCCCGGGCTCCTCCCCCGGGCCGGACCCGGTACGGGCCCCCGCCCCGGACGCGGCCCCGGACGCGGCGGGGCGGGGGGCGGGGGTGGAGCGGGGGGCCGGGGAGCGTGCGGGGCCGGTGTCCCGGGCGGCGGAGAGCGCCTCGACCAGGGCGCCCAGCTCGACCTGGACCACCGCCACCGGCTTGCCCGGCACCTCGGCCAGGGCCTCGCGCAGGGCCTCGGCCAGGTCGTCGGCGAGCGCGTGCTCGCTCACCCACGGGATGGCCGTGACGACCACCGCGTCGCAGTCGTCGGAGGCCAGCGCGGCGACCAGGGCGGCGTGGAAGTCGGCCGGCGCCGCCGCCGTCGTCAGGTCCAGCGGCGGCAGCGGGCGCAGCCCCTCCGTCAGGCAGGCGTCGTAGGTGAGGACCCCGAGGGACTCGGAGTTGCCGAGGATCGCGACCCTCGGCCCGGCGGGCAGGGGCTGCGAGGCGAGCAGCAGGCCCACGTCGACCAGCGCGGTCACCGTGTCGACCCGGATCACCCCCGCCTGCCGCAGCAGGGCCGAGACGGTGGCGTCCGGCAGCCGGGTCCCGGGGACGACGTGCCCGGCCGGGGTGTGCCGGCCGCCCTTGGCCACGACCACCGGTTTCACGGCCGAGGTGCGCCGCGCGAGGCGGGTGAACTTGCGCGGGTTGCCGAGGGTCTCCAGGTAGAGCAGGGCGACGTCCGTGTCGGCGTCGTCGTACCAGTACTGGAGGATGTCGTTGCCGGAGACGTCGGCCCGGTTCCCGGCCGAGACGAAGGAGGAGACTCCCTCGCCCCGGCGGATCAGCCCGGCCAGCAGCGCGATCCCGATCGCCCCGGACTGCGTGAACAGTCCGACCCTGCCCCGCCTGGGCATCGGCGCGGGCGCCAGCGAGGCGTTGAGCGCCACCTCGGGGGCCGTGTTGATCACCCCGAACGCGTTGGGCCCGATCAGCCGCATCCCGTACGAACGCACCTGCCGCAGCAGCTCGCGCTGGCGGGCGAGGCCGGCCGGGCCGCTCTCGCCGTACCCGGCGGACAGGACGACCAGCCCCTGCACCCCGTGCTCGCCGCAGGCCGCGACCGCCTCCGGGACCCGTTCCGCGGGGACCGCGACCACCGCGAGGTCGACGGGGGCGCCGATGCCGTCGAGCGAGGAGCTGGCGGGCACGCCGTCCAGCAGGCCGGTGGTGACGGCCTCGTTGACCGCGTGGAGCCGGCCGCGGAAGCCGCTGTCCCGCAGGTTGCGCAGGGCCGCCGCGCCGACGCCCGCGCCGGACCGGCTGACCCCGATCACCGCGACGGAGCCCGGGGCGAGCAGGCGTTGCACGGAGCGGGCCTCGGCGCGCTGCTCGCGGGCGCGCTGCACGGCGAGGGACTCGGCGGTCGGTTCGAGGTCGAGGGTGAGGTGGACGGAGCCGTCCTCGAAGCTGCGTTTCTGCTGGTAGCCGACGTCCGTGAACACCTTGATCATCTTGGTGTTGGCGGGCAGCACCTCGGCGGCGAACCGGCGGATGCCGCGCTCCCGGGCCACCGCGCCGATGTGTTCGAGGAGGGCGGAGGCGACCCCGCGGCCCTGGTGGGCGTCCTGGACGAGGAAGGCGACCTCGGCCTCGTCGGCGGGGGCGCCGGCGGCCCGGCCGTCGGCGCCGATCCGGTCGTAGCGGACGGTGGCGATGAACTCCCCGCCGACGGTCGCGGCGAGCCCGACCCGGTCGACGTAGTCGTGGTGCGTGAAGCGGTGCACGTCCCGGTCGGAGAGGCGGGGGTACGGGGCGAAGAAACGGTAGTACTTCGACTCGTCGGAGACCTGTTCGTAGAAGCTGACCAGTCGCTCGGCGTCCTCGGTGGTGATCGGCCTGATCCGGGCGGTGGCGCCGTCGCGCAGGACGACGTCCGCCTCCCAGTGGGCCGGGTACGAAGGGTCCGACTCGGTGGTCATGGGGCCACCTTAAGGCCGGGGTCCACCGGTCCGCCCTGGCGCGGCGCGTGCGGCGCGACGGGGGGCTCCGGTGCAAGCTGGGGAGGGCCGAACGGCAGGGAGGTCCGGGTCCGAAGTCGGTCGGAGCATTCCGAGCGTCATGAGAGACTGGTCTAGACAACCATAAGCACTTGAAGGGCATCACCATGGCAGAGCGCCGCGTCAACGTCGGCTGGGCCGAGGGCCTGCACGCTCGTCCCGCCTCGATCTTCGTCCGCGCGACGACCGCTTCCGGCGTCCCGGTGACCATCGCGAAGGCCGGTGGCGAACCCGTCAACGCCGCCTCCATGCTGGCGGTCCTGGGCCTGGGCGCCCAGGGTGGCGAGGAGATCGTCCTGGCCTCCGACGCCGAGGGTGCGGACGCCGCGCTGGACCGCCTCGCGAAGCTGGTCGCCGAGGGCCTTGAGCAGCTCCCGGAGACCGTCTGACCCCTTCTGCCGGGTCCTTCCAGATCCCGTCGGGGCCTTTCCGGTCCGACCCGCGGCGAAGCCGCAGCCACCGCTCCACCGGAGGCTGCGGCTTCGCTGTTTCCCGCGCCGGACGGGCGGCGCCGGACGGCACCGGCGCCGACTGCCCGCCGCGGCGCGGCCGGTCGCGGCGCGGCCCGGCGGCCCGCACGCGCGGAACAGCCGGTGGGGGACGGCGTCCCGCGCGGCCGCGACGCGGTCCCGCCGGGCCGCGCCGCGACCGGAGTCGACCGGAGTCGACCGGAGATCCGCTGGAGATCAACTGGAGTACGGTCCGGCCCGGAATGCGCCGACCCGAATACACCGACCGAATGCGGCGGCCTGAATGCACCGGCATGAATGCGGCGCGAACGGGTCCGCAATACGGCACGGCACGGTTTCGTGTCACCGGAATTACGGCGGCCCCGCACGGCCACCCGCCCTTTCTATCCGGCCCCTGTTAATACCGGCCGCCCGACATGTTGACGGCAGGTTGCGAAGTCCTCACCGCGGGCCGGACCCGCGGCCGGTGGGACCCGGCCGTCCGGTCGCAGTGGAGCGCGGTCGTCGCGCGCGCCCGCTCGGCGTCCCCCCGCGCCACCGCGTCCACGATCGCGCCGTGCTCCGCCCAGGACCGCACCGCCCCCGCGGAGGACTCCACCACGTACATCCACGCGATCTTGCGGCGCGTCTGGGTGAGCAGCGCGATCAGCCCCGGGCTGCCGGACGCCTGGGCCAGCGTCTCGTGGAACCAGCCGCCCAGCGCCCGTACGTCCTCCACCTGGCCCTGACCGGCCCGCTCCCGGCCCAGCCGGACCAGTCCGCGCAACACCCTGAGGTGGGCCTCGGTGCGCCGCCGGGCCGCACGGGCCGCGGCCAGCGGCTCCAGCAGGGCCCGCAGCTCCAGCAGGTCGGCGGCCTCCTGCGCGGTCGGCTCGGCCACACAGGCGCCCGCGTGGCGCCGCGTGGTGACGAACCCCTCGGACTCCAGCGTCCGCAGCGCCTCGCGGACCGGGACGCGCGAGACCCCGTACCGGCGGGCCAGCGCCTCCTCGGTCAGCCTGCCGCCCGGACCGAAGAACCCGGAGACGATGTCGTCGCGGATCGCTGTGCATACCGTGTGCGCGGGAATACGCAAGACCGGACCTCCGCCTCTTCACGACTTCCGCCGCCATTGACGGGTGACGGAATTGCCGCACACCCGCCATTGACGCGTGTGCTGCGACCCTATGGCAACACACCCGCATTTCCGAGAGCGGCCGGAGACGACGGCCGGAAATACGGAACGGCGCACGAACACGACGACCCCGGCTCGGGGAGCCGGGGTCGTCGGTGGAACGGGGGCGCGGGTCAGATGTTGACGCCGTGCGAGCGCAGGTACGCGAGCGGGTTGATGTCCGAGCCGTACTGGGCGCTGGTGCGGGCCTCGAAGTGCAGGTGCACGCCGCTGGAGTTGCCGGTGTTGCCCGCCAGGCCGATCTGCTGGCCCGCGAAGACCTGCTGGCCGGCGGAGACGCTCAGCCGGGACATGTGGCCGTACTGGGTGTAGGTGCCGTCGTTGTGCTTGATGATGACGTTGTTGCCGTACGCGCCGCCGTCACCCGACTCGACGACGACGCCCGCGCCGACCGCCCGGATCACGGTGCCCAGGTCGGCGTGGAAGTCGATGCCGGTGTGGCTGCCGGAGGACCACATGCTGCCGCCCGCCCCGTACTGGGTGCTGACGTACGAGCCGGCGATCGGGGAGACGAAGGTGTTGGCGCGCTTGCGCTCGGCCTCGCGCTCGGCGCGCTCCTTGGCGTCGCGCTCGGCCTTGGCCTTGACCTCGGCGAGCTGCCGGGCCTCGGCGGCCTGCTGCTTCGCGTCCGCCTCGGCCTGCGCCCTGAGGGCGTCGGCCTGCGCCGTGAAGGCGGCCGTCTCGGCGGCGTACTGCTGGGACGCGGCCTGGCTCTCGATCTCGCCCGCGAGGTCCTCGGCGACGACGACGGCGTTGAGGCCGGTGTCCTGGATCTTGTGGTCGGTGTCCGCGGCGAAGGCCGGAGCGGCAAGAGTGCCGACGACGCCCGTGGTGGCGAGGGCGGCTATACCGGCATAACCGGCGGTCTTGCGGCTCAGACGGCTGGAACCACGGTGCTTACCGGCGACACGACTGCTGCCAAACGCCATGAAGGGATTGATCCTTTCCTTCCTTCTCGCCTACCGGGTTAGCTGACGGGTTCGGAGCAGGAAGGTCTCCTACGGACCTCCTCTTGCGAGGCGGTCCGATTCACCCCAGGGACTGATGTGGGTCCCCGGCTCCCCAGGCTCGCGCCTGACGGGGACTCGGCGATCGCTGCCCGGTGCCGCCGGTGCGGCGGGCACAAATGACGGACAGCACGGCTGACGCTAGGCGGATCATCAGCCGATCGCCAAACACGCGAGCCTTTTTGTTGCGTACGTCACATCACATACGAGCAACGTCCCCACCAAACAGGCAAAGAGGGCCCCGGCGGACAATCCGTCGGAGCCCTCCCGCCCGGCCGTCCGGCCGGGCCGCCCGGTTCAGTTGGTGACGACCGTCACGTCACCGATCCCGAGGGCCCGCACGGGCTCCTCGATCAGCGCCGCGTCGCCCACCAGGACCGTGACCAGCCGGTCCACGGGGAAGGCGTTCACGACCGCCGACGTCGCCTCCACCGTGCCGGTCCCGGCCAGCCGCGCGTACAACTGCGCCTGGTAGTCGTCCGGCAGCTCCTGCTCGACCTGGTCCGCGAGGGTGCCCGCGACGGAGGCCGCCGTCTCGAACTTCAGCGGGGCCACGCCCACCAGGTTCTGCACCGCCACGTCCCGCTCGGCGTCGGTCAGGCCCTCCTGGGCGAGGGTGCGCAGCACCTTCCAGAGGTCCTCCAGCGCCGGGCCGGTGTGGGGGGTGTCCACCGAGCCGCTGATGGCGAGCATCGAGGCGCCCTTGCCGTCGGCGGTGGAGCGCAGCACCTGGCCGAAGGCGCGCACGCCGTACGTGTACCCCTTCTCCTCGCGCAGCACCTTGTCCAGACGGGAGGTCAGGGTGCCGCCCAGGCAGTACGTGCCGAGCACCTGCGGGGCCCAGACCCGGTCGTGCCGGTCCGCCCCGATCCGGCCGATCAGCAGCTGCGTCTGGACCGCGCCGGGCCGGTCGACGACGACCACCCGGCCGGTGTCGTCCGCCGTGATCGGCGGGACCGGCCGCGGCTCGGCGGTGTCGCCGGTCCAGGTGGACAGGGTGTCCGCGAGGACGGCGTCCAGGTCGATGCCGGTCAGGTCGCCGACGACCACCGCGGTGGCCGTGGCGGGGCGCACGTGGGCCTCGTAGAAGGCGCGCACGGCCCCGGAGTCGACGCGGGCCACCGTCTCCTCGGTGCCCTGGCGCGGGCGGGAGATCCGCAGGGAGGCCGGGAAGAGTTCCTTGGAGAGCTCCTTGGCGGCGCGGCGCTGCGGGTTGGCCAGCTCGTGCGGGATCTCGTCGAGCCGGTTGCGCACCAGCCGGTCGACCTCGGAGTCGGCGAAGGCGGGGGCGCGCAGCGCCTCGGCGAGCAGGCCCAGCGCCTTGTGCAGGCGGGAGGCCGGGACCTCCAGGGAGACCCGGATGCCGGGGTGGTCGGCGTGTGCGTCGAGCGTGGCGCCGCAGCGCTCCAGCTCGGCCGCGAACTCCTCGGCGGAGTGCTTGTCGGTGCCCTCGAACAGCGCGCGGGCCATGAGGGTCGCCACCCCGTCCAGGCCCTCGGGCTCGGCGTCCAGCGGGGCGGCGAGGTTGATCTCGACCGCCACCACCTGCTGGCCCGGCCGGTGACAGCGCAGCAGGGTCAGGCCGTTGGACAGCGTGCCCCGCTCGGGGGCCGGGAAGGCCCACGGCTGCGGTGCGCCCGCCTGCGGGCGCGGGTGGAAGGTCATCGTGACGGCTGCGGTGTCGGTCACTGCTCCGCCCCCTCGTTCTCGTCGTTCCCTGCGTGATCGGCGTGATCGGCGTGATCGTCGGCCCCGTCGGCCCCGGTGTCCGGCAGCGGCTCGTACACGAGCACCGCGCGGTTGTCCGGGCGCAGCCGGGCCGCGGCCACGGCCTGCACCTCCTCGGCGGTGATGTCGAGGACGCGCCGCACGGCGGTGAGCGCCAGCTGCGGGTCCCCGAAGAGCACCGCGAAGCGGCACAGTTCGTCGGCGCGGCCGGCCACCGTGCTCAGCCGGTCCAGCCACTCGCGCTCCAGCTGCGCCTGGGCGCGCTCCATCTCCTCGGCCGTCGGGCCCTCGGCGGCGAACCGCGCGAGCTCCTCGTCCACGGCCGCCTCGATGTCGGGCACCTCGACCCCGCCGGAGGTCTTGACGTCCAGCCAGCCCAGCGAGGGCGCCCCGGCCAGGCGCAGCATGCCGAAACCGGCCGCCACGGCCGTCTGGTCACGGCGTACCAGGCGGTTGTGGAGCCGGGAGGACTCGCCGCTGCCCAGGACGGTCAGCGCCACGTCGGCGGCGTCGCACTCGCGGGTGCCGTCGTGCGGCAGCCGGTAGGCGGCCATCAGCGCCCGCGCCGGGACCTCCTCGACCAGCACCTCGCGGAGCTCGCCGCCGATGGTCTCGGGCAGCGCACCGTCGCGCGGCGGCTGCTTGCCGTCGTGCGCGGGGATGGTGGCGAAGTACTTCTCGACCCAGGCGAGCGTCTGCTCGGGGTCGATGTCGCCGACGACCGACAGCACCGCGTTGTTGGGCGCGTAGTACGTACGGAAGAACTCGCGCGCGTCCTGGAGGGAGGCGGCGTCCAGATCGGCCATGGAGCCGATCGGGGTGTGGTGGTACGGGTGGCCCTCGGGGTACGCGAGGGCGGTCAGCTTCTCGAACGCCGTGCCGTACGGGACGTTGTCGTACCGCTGGCGGCGCTCGTTCTTGACGACGTCGCGCTGGTTCTCCATGGACTCGTCGTCCAGGGCGGTCAGCAGCGAACCCATCCGGTCCGCCTCCAGCCAGAGCGCCAGCTCCAGCTGATGGGTCGGCATCGTCTCGAAATAGTTGGTGCGCTCGAAGCTCGTGGTGCCGTTGAGGGAACCGCCGGCCCCCTGGACCAGCTCGAAGTGCCCGTTGCCCGGTACGCTCGCCGAGCCCTGGAACATCAGGTGCTCGAAGAGGTGAGCCAGGCCGGTGCGCCCCTTGACTTCATGGCGCGAGCCGACGTCGTACCAGAGGCAGACCGCGGCGACCGGGGTCAGGTGGTCCTCGGAGAGCACCACGCGCAGGCCGTTGGCCAGCCGGTGCTCGGTCGCTGTCAGGCCGCCGGAGCCGGCCTGAGCTGTGGCCGTGTGACCCATGGGCATGTGGTCCCTTCGATCGCGATGCAGAGATTTCTGTCAGACCTGCCACTGTATGCAAGCGCGTCGGCCGCCGGAGAAGTTCCCGGGTCACACCTGGGTCGGAGTCGGCGTTGTCCGAGCCTCGGGCCACAATGGTCCGCGTCAACCCCCTTCGGACACCCGCAGGACACCCGTACATCCCTTTCTTGGTTAAGGAGCCGCGCAGCGATGGCCCGCCGCAGCACGAAGACCCCGCCGCCGGAGGATTTCGAGGAGAAGATCCTCGACATCGACGTCGTCGACGAAATGCAGGGCTCCTTCCTCGAGTACGCGTACTCGGTGATCTACTCCCGTGCCCTGCCGGACGCCCGGGACGGCCTGAAGCCGGTGCACCGGCGCATCGTCTACCAGATGAACGAGATGGGCCTGCGCCCCGACCGCGGCTACGTGAAGTGCGCCCGTGTCGTGGGCGAGGTCATGGGCAAGCTCCACCCGCACGGTGACGCGTCGATCTACGACGCCCTCGTACGCATGGCCCAGCCCTTCTCGATGCGGCTGCCGCTGGTCGACGGCCACGGCAACTTCGGTTCGCTCGGCAACGACGACCCGCCGGCCGCGATGCGTTACACCGAGTGCAAGATGGCCGACGCCGCCTCGCTGATGACGGAGTCGATCGACGAGGACACCGTCGACTTCACCGGAAACTACGACGGCCAGGAGCAGGAGCCGGTCGCGCTCCCCGCCGCCTACCCGAACCTGCTGGTCAACGGCGCGTCCGGGATCGCGGTCGGCATGGCCACCAACATGCCGCCGCACAACCTGGGCGAGGTGATCGCGGCGGCCCGCCACCTGATCCGCCACCCGGGGGCGGACCTGGAGGCGCTGATGCGCTTCGTCCCGGGTCCCGATCTGCCCACCGGCGGCCGGATCGTGGGCCTCTCGGGCATCAAGGACGCCTACGAGAAGGGCCGCGGCACCTTCAGGATCCGCGCGACGGTGGCGGTGGAGAACGTGACACCGCGCCGCAAGGGCCTGGTCGTCACCGAACTGCCCTTCACGGTCGGCCCCGAGAAGGTCATCGCGAAGATCAAGGACCTCGTCGGCTCCAAGAAGCTCCAGGGCATCGCGGACGTCAAGGACCTCACCGACCGCTCGCACGGCCTGCGTCTGGTCATCGAGATCAAGAACGGCTTCCACCCGGAGGCCGTGCTGGAGCAGCTCTACAAACTGACGCCGATGGAGGAGTCCTTCGGCATCAACAACGTCGCGCTCGTCGACGGACAGCCGCTGACGCTGGGCCTCAAGGAGCTGCTGGAGGTCTACCTCGACCACCGCTTCGAGGTAGTCCGGCGCCGCAGCGAGTTCCGCCGCACCAAGCGCCGCGACCGGCTGCACCTGGTCGAGGGCCTGCTGGTGGCGCTCGTCGGGATCGACGAGGTCATCCGGATCATCCGGGACAGCGAGAACTCCTCGCAGGCCAAGGCCCGGCTGATGGAGCGGTTCTCGCTGAGCGAGGTCCAGACCCAGTACATCCTGGACACCCCGCTGCGCCGGCTCACCCGCTTCGACCGGATCGAGCTGGAGTCCGAGCGGGACCGGCTGACCGGCGAGATCGACGAGCTGACGGGCATCCTGGAGTCCGACACCGAGCTGCGCAAGCTGGTCTCCTCGGAGCTGGCGGCGGTGGCGAAGAAGTTCGGCACCGAGCGCCGCACGGTCCTGCTGGAGTCGGCCGGGACCGCGGTGGCGTCGGTCCCGCTGGAGGTCGCGGACGACCCGTGCCGCGTGCTGCTCTCCTCGACGGGCCTGCTGGCGCGCACGGCGAACGGCGAGCCGCTGCCGGAGGAGGAGGACGGTGCCCGCGCCCGGCACGACCTGATCGTCTCGCAGGTCGCGGCGACGGCCCGCGCCGATGTGGGCGCGGTCACCTCGTACGGGCGGCTGCTGCGGCTGTCGGTCATCGACCTGCCGCAGCTGCCGGACACCCACGCGGCACCGAACCTGGCGGGCGGCGCCCCGGTCGCGGAGTTCCTCTCCGGGCTGGAGGCGGACGAGAAGGTGGTCTGTCTGACCTCCCTGGACGAGTCCTCGCAGGGGCTCGCGCTGGGCACCGAGCAGGGCGTGGTCAAGCGCGTCGTGCCGGACTACCCGGCCAACAAGGACGAGCTGGAGGTCATCACCCTCAAGGACGGTGACCGGATCGTCGGCGCGGTGGAGCTGCGCACGGGCGAGGAGGACCTCGTCTTCATCACCGACGACGCCCAGCTGCTGCGCTACCCGGCGGGCCAGGTGCGCCCGCAGGGCCGCCCGGCGGGCGGGATGGCGGGCGTCAAGCTCTCCGAGAACGCCAAGGTGATCCACTTCTCGGCCGTCGACCCGGCCCGGGACGCCGTGGTGTTCACGGTCGCGGGCTCGCAGGGGACGCTGGACGACTCGGTGATCTCCGGGAAGCTGACCCCGTTCGACCAGTACCCGCGCAAGGGCCGGGCCACCGGCGGCGTGCGCTGCCAGCGGTTCCTGAAGGGCGAGGACGTGCTGGTGCTGGCCTGGGCCGGGGCCCGGCCGGTCCGCGCGGCGGGGGCGAACGGCGCCCCGGCCGAGCTGCCGGCCGTGGACCCGCGCCGGGACGGCTCGGGGGCCGCGCTGCCCTCCGTCGTCACGGCACTGGCCGGGGCCGCGCTGTAGGACGTACGGCGGCCGGGGGGCCTCGTCCCCCGGCCGCCGACTACTGTCTTCACCGTTGACGCGGGCGGGTGGGGCAGGGGGAAGACAGCTGATGAGTCGTCGGCCGGGCGGACCGATCGGGGACTGGGCCGAGGCCCAGCGCCGACAGCAGCAGACACAACTGATCCAGCAGCGGGAGGCCGAACGCCGCCGGCGGGCCTGGGAGCGGGACACGGCCCGGGGCCTGCGCGAACAGCAGGCCGCCTACCGGCAGCAGCGCGAGGCGCAGGCGCGCCGGCGCACCGAGCGGCTCGACGCGGAGACGGAGACCCTGCGGGGCCTGCTGGCCGCGGGCTGCCGTGCTCCGGCCTTCCGGACGGGCTCCCTGGTCCGGCCCGAGCAACTCGAACCCTTCGCCCCCGGCGCCCTGGCGGAGCCCGTGCAGATGCCCCGGATCGAGCAGTTCCAGACGCGGTCCGGCTGGTCGGTGGGCGGGCGGGGACGGGCCGAGCGGGAGGCGCACGCCCGGTACACCGAGGCGTGGCAGGCCGCGCACGCCGCCGATTCGCAGCGGCGGCGGCAACTGGCGGCCTACCGCGAGCAGTACGACGCCTGGGCGGCCGGGCAGCTCGCCGCGATCCGCGCGCACAACGACGGGCTCACCGAGCTGGCGCGGTCGCTGCGCACGGGCGACCCCGAGGCGGCGGTGGAGTACTTCTCGGCCGCGCTCTACGCCTCCACGGCCTGGCCCCGGGAACTTCCCCGGCAGCTCACGGCCGCGTACGACCCGGGGGCGCGGCAGTTGGTCCTCGACTGGGAGCTGCCCCGGTACGAGGTGGTGCCCGCGGTCAAGTCCGTCCGGTACCTGCCGGGCACGGACGAGGACAAGGAGACGGCCCGCCCGGCCGGGCAGCGGCGGGCCCTGTACCGGGACCTGCTGGCGCAGTGCGTGTTGCTGGTGGTGCGCGAGCTGTACGCGGCGGACGAGTTCGGCGCGCTGGAGTCGGTGGTGGTCAACGGGTTCGTGGACGACCACGATCCGGTGACGGGGCACCGGGCCCACCTCGTGCTCGCCAGTGTGCTCGTGGCGCGGCCCGTGTTCATGGAGCTGCGGCTGGCGCAGGTGAGCGCGGTGGACTGCCTGGTCGACGGGTTGCGGGGGCAGTTGTCGGCCCGCCCCGACCAGCTCACCCCGGTCCGGGCCGGTCGGCGGCCCGGTGAGGTCGGCGGCGGGGTGGTGACCCACGGCGGCGGCGCGGCGGCGGGCCGGGGGGACGGCGGGCAGGACGAGCCGGACCTCTTCGTGATGGACCCCATCGCCTTCGAGAACCTGGTGGCCGAGCTGTTCCGGGCGATGGGCATGGAGGCGGTGACCACGCGTCGGTCGGGCGACGGCGGGGTCGACGTGGAGGCGCTGGACCCGGCCCCGATCCGGGGCGGACGGATCGTGGTGCAGGTCAAGCGCTACCGCAACACCGTGCCGCCGACGGCGGTACGGGACCTGTACGGCACGGTCCAGGACGCGGGGGCCAACAAGGGGGTGCTGGTGACCACCTCGTCCTTCGGACCCGGGTCGTACACCTTTGCCAACGGCAAGCCGCTGGAGTTGGTTCCCGGGGCCGAACTCGTGGAGCTGCTGCACCAGTACGGGCTGCGGGGACGGCTGGGCGGCTCCGGCGCGTCCGGTGCTTCTGAGGCTTCGACGGGGGCGGCTTCCGGTTCCGAGGCGCCGACGCTCCCGGCCCAGCGCATGACGGGGCCCGACCCGGCCGGGAACGAAGGGGACGACGGCAACGACGACGGCGGCGGCGGCGGGCGCAATGTCCTGGGCATGTCCTGGTCGGGGTCGGTCGCGCTGGACGTGTGCGCGCTGGTCTGCGCGGGCGGCCGGGTGCTGAGCGAGGACCACTTCGTCTTCTTCAACAATCCGCGCACCCCGGACGGTTCGGTACGGGCCCGGGCGCACCCGGCGCCCGACAAGGCGGCGCTGGAGGTCGGCTTCGACGCACTGCCGGTGGCCGCCGACCGGCTGGTCCTGGCCGCCGCGATCGACCCGGAGGTCAACCCGGACGCCGACCTGGCCGGTTTCACCGACGCGCAGGTCCGGCTGCTGGACCCGGCCGGGGAGGAACTGGGCCGCCTGGAGGTCTCGGACGGCCGCGCCGGGGAGACGGCCCTGGTCCTCGGCTCGTTCCGGCGCCGGGCCAACGGCGACTGGGACTTCGTGATCGGCGGCAAGGGCTACCGGGGCGGCCTGGAGGACCTGTTGCGCGAGCACGGCATCGACGTGGCCTGAGCGGCCACCGCGACTCCGGCGCCGTCACCCCTCGTCCGCGCCCCCACGGCGGGGCACGTAGCGCAGGACGCCCCACATGCTCTCGGGGCGCGCCTCCCGCGGGTCCGGTTCGCGGCAGGCCTCCAGCTCGCGCAGGAGCGCCGGGCCGTCGATGCCGGAGCCGATCAGGACCAGCTGCGTGCGGCGGGGCTCGTCCCGCGCCCAGGAGCCGACGGTGAACCGCAGGAAGCGGCCGACCGCGTGGACCTCGTAGCGCTCGCCGTGGCCGGGCACGCCGAACCGGACGAAGCCCTTGATCCGGTAGAGCCCGGCGGGCCTGCGGTCGAGGAAGTCGATGAACCGGCGGGGGGAGAGGCCCTGTCCGGTGGTGAACTCGACGCTCTCGTACGCGGCGTGCGCGTGCCCGCGGTGGTCGGCGCCCCCGCCCTCGCCGTGGTCCCCGGCCCGCGCGAGCAGGTCCTCGAAGGAGAGCTGACCGCGGGTCTCCGTCCAGGGGCGGCGGTCGAAGAGCAGCTCGGGGTCGATCCTGCCGTGGTCGACGCCGACGACGGGGATGCCGGGAGCGGAGAGCCCGTCGAGCACGTCCTCGATACGGGCCCGCTCGACGGCGTCCACCCGGTCGGTCTTGTTCAGCACCACCAGGTCCGCGACGGCCAGGTGCCGGTCGGTCTCCGGATGTCCGGCGCGGGTCGCGTCGAACTCGGCCGCGTCCACGACCTGCACCGTGCCGCCGTAGCGGATCGCCGGGTTCTCACTGGCCATCAGCATCCGGATCATCTCCTGGGGCTCGGCCAGGCCGCTCGCCTCGATGACGATCACATCGATGCGCTGGGCGGGGGCGGAGAGCTTCTCCAGGTACGCGTCCAGCTCACTGCCGTCGACGGCGCAGCACAGGCAGCCGCCGCCGAGGGAGACCATCGAGTCGCCGACCTGCCCGGCCACGGACATCGCGTCGATCTCGATCGACCCGAAGTCGTTGACGACGACCCCGATCCGGGTGCCGCCGCGGTGGGCGAGGAGGTGGTTGAGGACGGTGGTCTTGCCGGAGCCGAGGAATCCGGCGAGGACGACGACGGGGATGGCCTGCCTGCTGTTCACCCGGACGATCGTAGTCAGCCGTGCCCCCCGGCGGGCACGGCATCCGCGCGGACCGCGCAAGAACCCGACAGCGGTCCGGACCGGGCGGGTACGGGGCTACCCGCGGGGGGCCTGCGCGGTGGAGCCGCGGACCACCAGCTCCGGCTCGAAGAGCAGCTCGCCCGGCGGTACGGCGGCCCCCTGTATCTGCGCGGTGAGCAGTTCGACCGCGGCCCGGCCCATGGCCTCGACGGGCTGGCGGACGGTGGTCAGCGGGGGCTCGGTGCAGCTCATGAACGCGGAGTCGTCGTGGCCCACCACGGAGATCTCCCGGGGGACGGCCAGACCCCGGCGCCGGGCGGCCCGTACCGCCCCGAGCGCCAGGGGGTCGCTCGCGCAGATGATCCCGGTGATCCCGCGGTCCAGCAGCCGGGAGGCGGCCGCGTGGCCGCCCTCCAGGGAGAACAGCGACCGTTCCACATGGGCTTCGGGCAGCCTGGCGCCGGTCAGGGCCGCCGCCGCGCGGGCGGCCACCAGCTTGCGCAGCGAGGGGACGTGGTCCGGCGGGCCCAGTACCAGGCCGATCCGCTCGTGCCCGAGGGAGGCCAGGTGGCGCCAGGCGTGTTCGACCGCGACGGCGTCGTCGCAGGCCACGCATGGGAAGCCGAGGCCTTCGGCGGAGGCGTTGACGAGTACCACCGGGACCTTGCGTTCGGAGAGCAGCCGGTAGTGCCCGTGCGGGGCGTCGGCGTGCGCGAAGAGCCCGCCGACGAAGACGACACCGGACACCTGCTGCTGGAGCAGCAGGTCGACGTGGTCCGCCTCAGAAACCCCGCCGGCGCTCTGGATGCACAGCACCGGGGTCAGCCCCTGCTGGGCCAAGGCGCCGCCGATGGCCTCGGCGAAGGCCGGGAGGACGGGGTTCTGGAGCTCCGGCAGCACCAGTCCGACCAGCCGGGCACGTTCGCCGCGCAGCTGGCTGGGGCGCTCGTAACCGAGCACGTCGAGGGCGGTGAGCACGGAGCGGCGGGTCGCCTCCGAGACTCCCGGCTTGCCGTTGAGCACCCGGCTGACCGTTGCCTCGCTGACCCCCACCTTCTTCGCCACGTGAGCAAGTCGTCGCGTCATGTGCGCAAGAATAACGCAAGTGGTGCAAGTTTCTTGCGGTCCGGTGGAGTCTGGTCCACGACGCACACCCGCCGCCCGGGAGCGCCGGGGCGCGCCGCCTCG
Source organism: Streptomyces sp. NPDC051567 (assembly GCF_044454165.1). Classification (NCBI taxonomy): domain Bacteria; kingdom Bacillati; phylum Actinomycetota; class Actinomycetes; order Kitasatosporales; family Streptomycetaceae; genus Streptomyces; species Streptomyces sp. NPDC051567. The sequence goes on from NZ_JBITDK010000019.1 coordinate 44,986, forward strand.
GCCGGCACTCGGAACGGTGGCAGCGCACCTGATCGGAGCAGCCGGAGCCCACCCCCGCCGGGTGTGCCTTCTCATAGGCTCCCGCCCCTTGACATGGACGATCCGCACCGGACCGAGCGGAGATTTACGCCCGATCATCCAGAGTTTGCGCTAAACCGTTCCCTGGACCACCGCGGAGGGCGCACTCTCAGTCCATCGACACCTCCGCAAGCTGCGCGTACCGCCCGCAAGCGTCTTGCGTGCACCGGATAAATTCCGCTTACGCCGAAGCCGACCTACCGTTGCTCCTCATGCGGTTCCTTCCCATGAGTGCTCGGCGCCTGGGGCTGCCCAGACGGGCCGTCTCCCAGATCCTCCTGACCCAGCTGGCCATAGCCGCCGGGGTCGTCGCGCTGGCCACCGGACTCTTCCTGGCCCCGCTCAGCGCCCAGCTGGACGACCAGGCCATGCGGCGCGCGCTGGCCATCGCCCAGAGCACCGCCGCCGATCCGTCCCTGGCCACCGCGCTCCTGGCCTCCGGCCCCTCGGCGCGGACCCCGGTACAGACGTCGGCCGAACGGATTCGCCGGGCCACCGGAGCCCAGTACGTGGTCGTCCTCGACCTGAACGGCATCCGCCGCTCGCACCCCAGCACCGACCTCATCGGGCTGCCCGTCTCCACCGACCCGAGCGACGCCCTCGCGGGCCATGAGGTCATGGAGATCGACCAGGGCACCCTGGGCCGCTCCGCCCGCGGCAAGGTCCCGCTCCTCACCATCGACGGGAAGATCGTCGGCGCCGTCTCCGTCGGCATCGCCTACGACAGCGTCCGCGAACGGCTGCTCGGCGCCATCCCCGGTCTCCTCGCCTACGCGGGCGGCGCTCTCGCGGCGGGGGCGCTCGCCGCCTTCCTGCTCTCCCGCAGGATTCAGCGCCAGACCCGGGACCTGGCCTTCTCCGACATCGCCGGCCTGCTCGCCGAGCGCGAGGCGATGCTGCACTCCATCCGCGAAGGCGTGATCGCCCTCGACCGGGCCGGCCGCGTCCGGCTCGTCAACGACGAGGCCGCCCGGCTGCTGGGCCTCACCCCGGACTCGGCCGCCGCCGTCGCCGGGCGCGCGCTGGACGACGTCCTGGGCCCCGGCCGCACCACGGACGTCCTGACCGGACGGGTCACCGGCCACGACCTGCTCACCGTCCAGGGCTCCCGGGTCCTGGTCACCAACCGGATGCCCACCGAGGACGGCGGCGCCGTCGCCACGCTGCGCGACCGCACCGAGCTGGAGCGCCTGGGCCGCGAGCTGGACTCCACCCGGGGCCTGATCGACGCCCTGCGCGCACAGGACCACGAGCACGCCAACCGCCTCCACACCCTCCTCGGCCTCCTGGAGCTGGGCCTGCACGAGGAAGCGGTGGAGTTCGTCACCGAGGTCGTCGGGGTGCACCGGACCACGGCCGAACAGGTCACCGAGAAGGTCCACGACCCCCTGGTGGCCGCCCTCCTGGTGGGCAAGGCGACCGTGGCGGCCGAACGCGGCGTCCCGCTGCGGCTGGCCCCGGCCACCCTCCTCCCCGACCGCCTCGTGGACCCGGGCGGCCTCGTCACCATCATCGGCAACCTGGTGGACAACGCCCTGGACGCCGCCACGGGCTCGGCCGCGCCCCTGGTCGAGGTCGACATCCGGGCCAAGGGCCACACCGCCGTCCTGCGGGTGCGCGACAGCGGCCCCGGGGTCCCCGCCGCGCGCCGCGAGGAGATCTTCACGGAAGGCTGGTCGACCAAGCAGCCCAAGGCCCACCGCAAGCGCGGGCTGGGCCTCGCCCTCGTCCGCCGTCTCGCGGAACGGCAGGGCGGTACGGTACGGGCCGGGGAAGCAGCGGACGGAGGGGCGGAATTCTCCGTCGTACTCCCGGAGGCCCTGCGGTGAACGAGACCCCGATCCACGTATTGGTCGTCGATGACGACATGCGTGTTGCCCGGATCAACGCGGCGTACGTGGCGAAGGTTCCCGGCTTCCAGGTGACGGCCCAGGCACATTCGGCGGCCGAGGCCCTGGAGCTGCTGGAGTCCCGGACCATCGACCTGGTCCTGCTGGACCACTACATGCCGGACGAGAACGGCCTGGACCTGGTCCGCCGGATGCGCCAGCTGGGCCACCACACCGACGTGATCATGGTCACGGCCGCCCGTGACCTGGCCACCGTCCAGGCCGCCATGCGGCTCGGCGCACTCCAGTACCTGGTCAAACCCTTCACCTTCGCCGGCCTGCGCACCCGGCTGGAGGCGTACGGGAGCCTGCGCCGCGCACTGGACACCGGCGGCGAGGCGGAACAGGACCAGGTGGACCGGATCTTCGGCGCCCTGGCCAGCGCCCGGACACCGAACGAGCTGCCCAAAGGGCACTCCACCACCACGGCGGAACTGGTCCGCCAGGTGCTGCGCTCCGCCGACGGCCCGCTCTCCACCCAGCAGATCGCCGACCGCGCGGGCATCAGCCGCCAGACCGCCCAGCGCTACCTGAAGCTCCTGGACCGCAGCGGACGGGTCACCCTCGCCCTGCGTTACGGCGAGGCCGGCCGCCCGGAGCACCGCTACACCTGGCACCCGCCGCCCGCGACCGGGTCAGGCGTCGATGCGCGAGCGGTCCAGGGTCGCCGCGGAGCTGGTGATGAACTCCTTGCGCGGAGCCACCTCATTGCCCATGAGCAGGTCGAAGACCTGCTCGGCCGAGTCCAGGTCGCCGATGTTGATCCGGCGCAGGGTGCGGAAGCGGGGGTCCATGGTGGTCTCCGCCAGCTGGTCCGCGTCCATCTCGCCAAGACCCTTGTAGCGCTGGATCGAGTCCTTGTAGCGGATGTTCTTGCGCTGGTACTCCAGCAGCTTCTGGCGCAGCTCGCTGTCCGAATACGTGTAGACGTACTTGTCCTGGCCCTTCTTCGGCTGGACCAGCTCGATCCGGTGGAGCGGCGGCACCGCCGCGAAGACCCGGCCCGCCTGGACCATCGGCCGCATGTACCGCTGGAAGAGCGTGAGCAGCAGGCAGCGGATGTGCGCGCCGTCCACATCGGCGTCCACGAGCAGGACGATCTTCCCGTAGCGAGCGGCGTCGAGATCGAAGGTCCGGCCGGAACCGGCTCCTATGACCTGGATGATCGCACCGCACTCGGTGTTCTTGAGCATGTCCGAGACCGACGACTTCTGGACATTGAGGATCTTGCCGCGGATCGGCAGGAGCGCCTGGAACTCCGAGTTCCGGGCGAGCTTGGCGGTACCGAGGGCGGAGTCGCCCTCGACGATGAAGAGCTCGCTGCGGTCCACGTCGTCACTGCGGCAGTCGGCCAGCTTGGCGGGCAGCGAGGAGGTCTCCAGCGCGGTCTTGCGACGCTGCGCCTCCTTGTGCTGGCGGGCCGCGATCCTGGTCCGGGCAGCCGCGACGATCTTCTCCATCACCGCGCGGGCCTGCTGCTTGTCGTCGCGCTTGACCGAGGTCAGGAACGCCTTGAGTTCCTTGGCGACCACAGCGGCGACGATCCGGGTGGCAGCCGAGGTGCCGAGGACCTCCTTGGTCTGGCCCTCGAACTGCGGCTCGGCGAGGCGGACGGTGACGACGGCCGTCATGCCCTCCATCGCGTCGTCCTTGACCACGTCGTCCTCGGCGACGCGCAGCAGCTTCGCCGAGCGCAGCACCTCGTTCACCGTCTTGGCGACGGAGCGCTCGAAGCCGGAGATGTGGGTACCGCCCTTGGGGGTGGCGATGATGTTCACGAAGGACTTGACGTTGGACTCGTACCCCGTGCCCCAGCGCAGGGCGATGTCCACGCCGAGTTCACGGGTGACCTCGGTGGGGGTCATGTGGCCGCGGTCGTCGAGGACGGGGACGGTCTCCTTGAAGGTGCCCGTGCCGGTCAGGCGCAGCACGTCGCAGACGGCCTTGTCCTGGGCGAGGTACTCGCAGAACTCGCTGATGCCCCCGTCGAAGCGGAAGGTCTCCTCCGTCTTGCCCGCCCCGTCGATGCCCCGCTCGTCGCGGACGACCAGGGTCAGGCCGGGGACGAGGAAGGCCGTCTGGCGGGCGCGCTGGTAAAGGTTCTCCAGGTTGAGCCGGGCGTCCTTGAGGAAAATCTGGCGGTCGGCCCAGTAGCGGACCCTGGTCCCGGTGCGGCCCTTGGGAACCCGCTTGGCCTTGCGGAGCCCGTTGGCGGGGTCGAAGGGGCTGTCGGGCCCCTGCTCGGCGAAGGCCCCGGGGACGCCGCGCCGGAAGCTGATGGCGTGCGTCGCACTGTTGCGGTCGACCTCGACGTCCAGACGGGCGGAGAGGGCGTTGACCACGGAGGCGCCGACTCCGTGCAGACCGCCGGAGGCCGCGTACGAACCACCGCCGAACTTGCCGCCGGCGTGCAGCTTGGTCAGGACGACCTCGACGCCGGACAGGCCGGTCTTGGGCTCGACGTCGACGGGGATGCCGCGCCCGTTGTCCCGGACCTCGACGGAGGCGTCCTCGTGCAGGATCACCTCGATGTGGTCGCAGTAGCCGCCCAGGGCCTCGTCGACGGAATTGTCGATGATCTCCCAGAGGCAGTGCATGAGGCCCCGGCTGTCGGTGGAGCCGATATACATGCCGGGGCGCTTGCGTACGGCCTCTAGGCCCTCGAGGACGAGCAGGTGCCGCGCGGTGTAGTTGGAGCCGTCCCGGTCTGCTCCGGGCAGCAGCGCGCTGGAAGGCACGGACGTGTCGGCGGTCACGCAGTTCGCTCCTCGCTGAATTTCTTTTCTGGCCCGGTCGGGCGCAGGGGTGGCTCGGTTGCCGGTCGAAGGGTACCGATGCCTGGTAGAGCCGATGCAACGCCACCCTCGGGGCTTCCTCAGCCTAGTCCAGATCCGCACGGATGTTCGATCCACCAAGAGGGTGAAGCAAACATCACGTTCCCTTCCAGGCATGAACCATTTAGGGTTCGGGCACGTCCTCATGAACAACCCGGCACTCACGCCGGCGAGGATGGAACTGCGACAAGCGACCGACTGCGAACGACTGACAACGCGAAACCGTAAAGCAACGCAATACGGCTCCTTCGCCGCCAACCGGCAACAGCCGGCCAGCTTCGGAAGGAAGTTTCGAGGAAAAGCCGCGAGCGGGAACGTTTTCGGCCTGGTTGGATGTTGACCCTGGTACGACAGCTCGTCGAGCTAGAGAAGAGGCGACGTGACTACTGTTCTGACACCCGCGACCCCGCTGACGGCCGCTGACCGATGCGACCGTTGCGGCGCCCAGGCATATCTGCGCGTCGTCCTGCTGAGCGGCGGTGAACTGCTCTTCTGCGCCCACCACGGGCGCAAGTTCGAGCCGGAACTCAAGAAGATCGCCGCGGAAATACAGGATGAGACCGAGCGGCTCACGTCCGCTCCGGCTACCCATGCCGAACCCGAGGACCGCTGACACAGGCCCGCGCCTCGCATCCGACGAGCCAGGACCGGCCGGGCCGGTCGAGGGGGGGGGGGCGCCGGGGGGGGGGGGGGGGGGGGGGGGGCCGCCCCCCGCGGGGGGGGGGGGGGGGCGGCCCCGGGGCGGGGGGCGGGGCGCGCCGGGGGGGGCGGGCGGGCGGCCCCCC
>NZ_JBITDK010000019.1:50581-98974 GCF_044454165.1 Streptomyces sp. NPDC051567
AACCCGACCCGCCCGCCCGGGGGGGGCGGGGCGCGGCCCGCCCCCCCGGTCCGGGGGGGGCCCCGCCCAACAAAACCCCCGCCGGGGCGGCCCCCCCCCCCCCGGGGGCCCCCCCCGCCCCTTCCGGGTGACGCGCCTACTCCCCCCGATGCCCCTGTACGGGCCGGGGGCCCGGCCCTGAGCCCCTGGGGGCCACCGGTCCGGCATCCTGATCGCCGCCGGGCTGCGCGCCCGCCTCCGGGCCTGTGACGAACCCGGCCAGCGGGGCGATCCGGGTGTACACGCCCGGACTGTCGGCCCGCCCGCAGCCCCGGCCCCAGGAGACCAGCCCGATGAGCCTGCCCTGGGCGACCAGCGGCCCCCCGCTGTCCCCCTGGCAGGCGTCCCGGCCGCCCTCCCGCGCCCCGGCGCACACCATGGACTCCGCCCGGTACTGCCCGTCCGCGTCCCCCGGGTAGGCCCGCCCGCACACCTCGTCCGGCAGGACCGTCACCTGCGCGGACCTCAGCCCGTACGCGTAGTCGCCGAAGCCGCTCGTGTCGCCCCAGCCGTACACGGCCGCGTCGGTCCCCGGCGCGTAGGCGGGGTGCCCCGGCCCGGCCAGGGGGAGGACGTACTGCGCCGGCACGGCTTCGGAGAGTTCCAGCACGGCGAGGTCCCCGGCATTGCTCACCCGGTCGTAGGACGGGTTCACCCGGACCGCCCGCACCGGGATCTCGCGACCCTCGGCGGCCCTCAGCTCCGTACGCCCGACGACCACCCGGAAGTCGCGCACGGACTCCAGGGGGCCGCCCAGCGCCTCGCGGCCCAGGCAGTGGGCCGCGGTCAGCACCTTGGCCGGGCCCACGAGGACGCCCCCGCAGAACTGGCCGCCCCGTGTTCCCCCGAACCGGTCACGGCTGATGAGGGCCACGACCCAGGGGCTGTCGGCCACCTTCACCGGCTTCCCGCCGATCACCACGCTGTCCGCAACGGCCTGGGGCACCTGGACGAGCGGTACCGCAGCCGCTCCCGCCACCACGGTCAGCACGCCCGCCAGGACACGGGCAAGGGGACGACGCATGAGGACTCCTGACTCCGAGTGTGCACGACTCCACACAGAGTGGAATGCCCGGCGGCCAAACGCACCCGCGCGGCCACCGGTACACGGCCCCGGCGGGCCGGAAGGGACCCGCTCAGTCCAAGTAGTCGCGCAGTACCTGGGAGCGCGACGGGTGGCGCAGCTTCGACATGGTCTTGGACTCGATCTGACGGATGCGCTCACGCGTGACGCCGTAGACCTTGCCGATCTCGTCCAGGGTCTTCGGCTGGCCGTCCGTGAGACCGAAGCGCATGGAGACCACGCCCGCCTCGCGCTCGCTCAGGGTGTCGAGCACCGAGTGCAGCTGTTCCTGCAGGAGCGTGAAGCTCACCGCGTCGGCCGGGACCACGGCCTCGGAGTCCTCGATGAGGTCGCCGAACTCGCTGTCGCCGTCCTCGCCGAGCGGGGTGTGCAGGGAGATCGGCTCACGGCCGTACTTCTGGACCTCGATGACCTTCTCGGGGGTCATGTCGAGTTCCTTGGCCAGCTCCTCCGGGGTGGGCTCGCGGCCCAGGTCCTGGAGCATCTGGCGCTGCACACGGGCGAGCTTGTTGATGACCTCGACCATGTGCACGGGGATGCGGATCGTGCGGGCCTGGTCGGCCATGGCCCGCGTGATCGCCTGCCTGATCCACCAGGTCGCGTACGTGGAGAACTTGTAGCCCTTGGTGTAGTCGAACTTCTCGACCGCGCGGATCAGGCCCAGATTGCCTTCCTGGATCAGGTCCAGGAAGAGCATGCCGCGGCCCGTGTACCGCTTGGCGAGGGAGACCACGAGGCGGAGGTTGGCCTCCAGCAGGTGGTTCTTGGCGCGGCGGCCGTCCTCGGCGATGATCTCCAGCTCGCGCTTGAGCTTGGGCGCCAGTTTGTCGGAGTTGGCCAGCTTGTCCTCGGCGAACAGGCCCGCCTCGATGCGCTTGGCGAGCTCCACCTCCTGTTCGGCGTTGAGGAGGGGGACCTTGCCGATCTGCTTGAGGTAGTCCTTGACCGGGTCGGCGGTGGCGCCGGCGACGACGACCTGCTGGGCGGGGGCGTCGTCCTCGTCGTCGGAGATGACGAAACCCTTGTTCTCGCCACCCTCCTCTTCCTCCTCGGCCTCGCGCTTGGCCGCGTCGGGACCCTCGTCCGAGGTCTCCTCGTCGCCTGCCTCGTCGGCGTCCTTCTTGGCCGTGGTCTTCTTCGCCGCCGTTTTCCTGGCGGTGGTCTTCTTGGCGGGAGCCGCCTTCTTCGCGGCCGTCTTCCTCGCCACGGTCTTCTTCGCGGCGGGCTCGGTCCCGGCCTCCTGCACGAGGTCGTCCGTGGTCTCCGGGTCGGCCGCCGGGGCCGGTGCGGCGGTGGGTCGCGCGGCCGTCGTCCTCGCCGTGACGGTCTTGGTGGCCGTCCGCTTGGCCGGGCTCTTCGCCGCGACGCTCTTACGGGTGGTGCGCTTGGGCGACTCCGCGGCACTGACCATCAGCGTCACACCCTCTTCCTCGAGGATCTGGTTGAGGCTGCGCAGAACGTTCTTCCACTGGGTCGCAGGAATCTGGTCAGCCTCGAAGGCCCGACGCACGTCATCGCCGGCGATCTGCCCCTCGGCCTTGCCCCGCTCGATGAGCGCCATCACAGACTCGGAATCGGCGATCTCCGACGGGAGCGTACGGGATGTGCTGGCCGACACGAACAACCTCTCGGAACGATGGAAACGGCTTCCGACCCCGGGCCCTGCGCTGGTGCTGGACCGGAGCCGACGACCACCGACTGGGGATGGGCCGGCGGCGCGGGCAGGGGCCGGGGAGCTGCACAGCACCCGCAAGGGCTGCTGTCTTCCCTCCGTCGGCCATCACCTCTTAAGGTCATCGCGTGACCTCGCGGAGCGTTACGCCCAATCTTCGTGGCCCGAGTCACACCCCGTGTGCGCCAATGCCGGTCATAGGGCTGTACGGGCGGTTCTGACACGGTGGGCGACGCCTGGGCCGACCCCGGCGGGGCCCAGGACGGCGCCGCGCACCACCTGCCGCCGGGCCTCGCCGGGCTCGGCGAGGCCCGGCGGCAGGTGGCTCACCCCGCGTGTCCGCCCGTCAGTGCTCACGGGGGGCGGGGACCACTCGCTCGACCTCCGGATGGACCGTCAGGAGCTGGCGCATGGCGTTCTCGGCGCTCAACGCGTCACCGGCGGCGAGGGCCTCGACCATGCGCGCGTGGTGCGCGACGCAGGTCTCGCTGGGGCGGTCGCAGGCGGTGATCGGGCTGCCGGAGACCTGGAGGGCGGCGGAGACGATGCCGGAGAGGTGCTCCAGCATGCGGTTGCCCGCGACCTGGATGAGCAGGGCGTGGAACTCGTTGTCGGCCCGCGCGAAGGTGATCGAGTCGCCCTGGCCCAGGGCGTGGCCCATGATCTCGACCATGTCGGAGAGGCGCTGCTGGATGTCCGGGCGGCCGTGGCCGGCGGCGAGGCGGGCGGCGAGGGGTTCGATGGTCCAGCGGAGCTCGTTGAGCTCGCGGCGCTGGTCGTCGCGCTGGGGGCCGAAGGCGCGCCACTCGATGATGTCGGGGTCGAGGAGGTTCCAGTCGGCGACCGGGCGGACCCGGGTGCCGACGTTGGGGCGGGCGCTGACGAGGCCCTTGGCCTCCAGGACCCGCAGCGATTCGCGGACGACCGTGCGGGACACCTCGAAGCGCTGGCCGATCTCCTCGGGGACCAGCGGGCGGTCCGCGCCGAGATCGCCGGAGACGATCATCTGTCCGAGCTGCTGGACGAGTTGGCCGTGGAGTCCGCGGCCTCGGCTGCCTGCGGCGCGACGGCCGACACGACTCAACTCGACGTCGGAGCCGTCCCAGTGGGGTACTCCGACACGGTCGGACCCGGGGGTCTCCGTGTAGGGGTAGCGGTCGAGTTCGCCCGGGCCGACGATGCCGGACTCGGCGTGGCGGGCGGCGGTCATCATGGTGTGCGCAAGGGTACTCACGAATCCTTTGTCGGCCGCACCTCCACGACCCTTGAGGTCTTTGGTGAAAAGCACACGAAAGGGTGATCGGTGCCACCTGCGCAATTGACGACTTATCGTAAAGAACCGGGCCTTTTGCGGGGAGTTGTGGTCCGCTTCACCCGATGCGGACCACAACGGTCCCGATGGGTCGCCTCCAGCGCCGCAACGGTCACCAACGGACTCGGCCGCGCAATCGTGTGAACCCATAGGCGCACAACAGGACCATCAGCGACAACGCCAGCGCGGTGCCCACGGGTTGGGCCATCGCCCGCAGGGCCACCAGGAGCAGACGGTCCACCTCCGGGGGCCACTGCGCCCAGGCCAGGCCGCGCAGCCGGGCCGCGAGCCCGGTCGCCGGGTACATGGACGGGCCCTCCAGCACCTTGCGCACCAGCGGCACCACCACGACCGGTACGGCGAGCACCGCGGCCAGACCCGCGGTGGCGGACCGGAAGACACCGGAGGCCAGGACGCCGGCCCAGGAGCAGCCGACGAGGAGCCCGGCCCAACTCACGGACGGCGAGAGCCACTCGGCGGGAAGGCGCAGCGGCCCCCGGTCGAACACGAGGGCCAGGGCGGCGGCGTCGGTGATGACGGTCAGCGCGCCCAGCGCCAGGGCGAGGGCGGAGGCGACGGTGAGCTTGGCCGTGAGCAGCCCCATCCGACGGGGCACGGTGCCGCGGTCCGCGGTGAGTGCGGGGTACCGGTGCTCCTCACCGAAGGCCAGGGCTCCGAGCAGTCCCGCGCCGAGGGCGGCGGGCGGCAGCGGCAGCAGCTTCGGCCAGGCGGTGAGCAGCCGGCCCTGGGCCGGCTGACCGGACCGGGCCAGCACCAGGGCGATGCCGGCCGACACGGCGAGCACCAGCACGGCGGTGAGGACGGGGGTGGCGGTGCCGAAGACCCGGAGCAGCTCGTAGCGCAGGGGCCGCAAGGGTCCGCCGACGCGGCGCACCGCCGAGGGGGGCCGTTGGGCGCGGGCGTACCCGGGCCGGCCGCCCGCGTCCTCCCGGGACGGCGTGCCGCGTGCTCCGCCGGGTTCCGTGCCGGGTCCGGGCGGGGACCCCGCTCCGGTGCGGGCCTGTGGCACCGGTGACGCGTGCGTGCCCGTGTCACCGGTCTCGTCGGCGAGCCGGTGGACCAGGACTCCGTGCCGGAACGCCGCTTCACCGACCTCGGCGCAGTTGCTGCCGTACACCGACAGGCGGCTGCCGCTCTCCTCGACGATCTCCACCGTCCGGTGGGCCGCCCGCGCCTCCCGGCCCAGTACGTCGGCCAGCCGGGCCGCGTGCGGGGTGCGCACGGCGACCCTCGGCCGCAGCCTGGTCCGGGCGAACTCGGTGGCGTCCTGGTCGGCGACGAGACGCCCCGCCTCGATGCTGACGACCCGGTCGGCGCTGCGGGCCGCCTCCTTCGCGTCGTCGGTGGTGAAGAGCACCACGCCGCCGAGCGAGGCGTGCCCGCGCAGCAGTCCGTGCAGCCAGCCCCGGTCACGGGGGGAGAGTCCTGCGGCGGGCTCGTCCAGCAGCAGGGTGCAGGGGTCGGCCAGGAGCGCCGCGGCCAGCCCGACCCTGCGTTCCATTCCGAGGGAGAGCGAGCCGAGCCGTTGGTCCCGCAGGCCCGCGATCCCGACGACCTCCAGCATGGTGTCGGCGCGGGAGGCCGGCACCCCGGCGGCGGCGCAGAGCATCCGCAGTTGGTTGCGGACGGTTCGCGACGGGTTGCCGGGGACGTCGCCGAGCAGTACGCCGACCTCACGGCCCGGGTGCGGGGTCCGGTGCAGCGGGCGACCGCGGAAGTAGGTCACGCCGCGGCCCGGTTCGAGTTCGAGCATGAGTCGCAGTGCGGTGGTCTTGCCCGAGCCCGGCTCGCCGAGCAGGGCGGTCACGCTCCCCGGGCGGACCTCGAAGGTGAGGTCGTCCACGAGGGGCGGGGCGTGGGGACGGGGCGTGCTGGTGAGTCCGATGGCCTGGAGCATCGCTTCCCTCGCGGGGGGTGAGACCGCTCTGCGGCAGGGTGAGTACCCTACGCAAGGTAGCGCGATATGTCCGATTTTCGACGTAACCGGCCCGAGGGGGCGCGGTTCTGGCCCTCCCGTCCGGCCGATAGGGGCTCCCTGGCGCCGGACCGGGTGGGTCGCCTGCGGTGGTGTCGGCACCGGCGGCACGGCCGGGCCGGGCTGTCGCCCGGGGGACGGCCGTGGTGGTGATGGTCGTGGTGGTGACGGCCGGGCTGCGCGCGGACCCGTTGCCCTCGCCCGGCGCGGCGAGGGCAACGGCGACGGTGCCGGCCGTGACGGCGGTGCGTCAGACTTCCGGGCGCAGCATCGGCGGGTTGAGCAGGGTGGCGCCGCCGGCCCGGAACAACTGGGCGGGGCGTCCGCCCTGGCGGGTCGTCGTCCCTCCGGCCGGTACCAGGAACCCGGGGGTTCCGGTGACCTTCCGGTGGAAGTTCCTCGGGTCGAGGGCCACCCCCCAGACGGCCTCGTAGACCCGGCGCAGCTCGCCGACGGTGAACTCGGCGGGGCAGAAGGCGGTGGCGAGGGAGGAGTATTCGATCTTGGAGCGGGCGCGCTCCACGCCGTCGGCGAGAATCCGGTCGTGGTCGAAGGCGAGCCCTTCGGATGCCTCGTCCGCGGCGGCCAGCAGTTCGTCGACAGGGGCCCAGCGTGCGCCGTTGGCGTCTCCGCCGGCCTTCGGCGCCGGCAGGTCCGGAGCCAGCACCAGGTGCGCCACACTGACGACACGCATCCGCGGATCGCGCTTCGGATCGCCATAGGTGGCCAGCTGTTCGAGATGCGCCCCGTTGCCCACACCGGGGTCGGCGGGGTCGTGCGCGCACAACCCCGTCTCCTCGGAGAGTTCCCGGGCCGCGGCTGCCGCGAGGTCCTCGTCCCCGCGCACGAAGCCGCCGGGCAGCGCCCAGCACCCCTGGAACGGCTGCTCGCCTCGTCGGACGGCCAGCGCGCAGAGTGCGTGGCGTCGCACGGTGAGCACGACCAGGTCGACGGTGACGGCGAAGGGCGGGAAGGCCGACGGGTCGTAGGGCGACATACCGTGATCATAGTCGTCTGCTTGACGATAAACAGAGCTTCGGTGACCTTGAGGAGCTCGGCCCGGAGACCGGCCGCCCCGCCGGGACGCGTCACCGCCCTCCCCCACCATGACGACCGCGTCCGCCGGTCCGGGCATGGGCTCACTGGTCGCTCCCCGCGGTGCTCCGGGGCGCGCGGCGGGCCGGCCGTTTCCGACGGCCGGGCGGGCGGACGGCTGCCACGGGGCGCTTGCGCCGGGGTTCGCGGCGTCGTCGCTCCTCACGCAGGCAGTGCCGCAGCCCTTCCGGGTCGATGCCTTCGCTGCAGGCGTGGTGGAGGAGTTGGGCGAAGCGGTAGTCGGCGTCCGCCCGCAGGGCCATTCCGAGGGCGATCCGGGCGGTCGGCTCGTCCCCGGTGGACCAGGAGACCCAGCCCGCGAGGGTGAGCGGCGGCGCCGCGTGCTCGGCGTACACCCCGACACAGCGCCGGGCCAGCGCCCGCCACAGCCGCAGGGCGGGGGCGGCTTCCTCGCCCTCCATCCACTCGGCCGCGATGTCCCGGATCTCGCGGTCCTGGAGGCCGAGGATCAGTGCGGCGGCCTCGTCGTGGCCGAGCAGCGCGTCGTCCCAGTCGTCGGCGCGGGGACCGCCCTCGGCGGGCGGGGCGAGGGTCATGCGCCGCATCAGGGACCGGGCCAGTGCGACGGTCCCGGCGCCGATCTCCTCGCGGGTGGTCCCGTCGAGGATCTTCGGCATCAGGGCTGCGGCGGCCCGGTCCAGCGCTCCTTCCATCTCCTCGGCCGCGGCCCCGCGCAGGGGGGCCAGGCGCCCTTCGATCTCCTTGAGGGAGCCCCTGACCTGGAGTCCGGCGAAAGTCGCCGCCGCGGCCATCACCGAGGTACCGGCCAGGGCGAGCGGGTTGCCCTCGGCCGGGCAGCAGCGTTCGTCGGGGCAGCAGTAGGACCAGTAGCGGCCCCCGGAGAGGCACAGGGCCTCCAGGACCGGTACGTCCAGTGCGCCGCAGGCCAGCCTGACGCCCTGGGCGAGCGGCCGGAGCCGGGTCATCACCCTCTGGCCGCTGTCGTCGTCCCGTGGGTCCTGGCAGAGGAAGATCACGATGCCGTCCGGCTTCCCGCCGCGCCGCTCGCTGCCCCTGACCAGGCATTCGGCGACCTGTCGGGCGGTGTCCTCCCATTCCGCGCGGTTCGTGGGGATACCGACGCGCAGGCGACCCCCGAAACGTCCGCCCTCACCGTGCACGGCCACCATGACGAGGGAGTCGGTGGGGTGGAAGCCGAGCATGTAGGGCAGCGCGTCGGCCAGCTCGGCCGGACTGCGCAGGGTGATCTGCGGGTTGGTGGTGGAGCCGGACGGGGTGCCGGAGGGCTCTCCGGACGGGGTGCGTGCTTCGTGGTTGTTCGTCATGTCCCGAAGGTCCCGTGCGGAATCCGATCCGGAAACCCCTGTGGATAACTCTTGAACGCTCAACATCCACAGGTCTGGAGCGGTGGTGGCGCGATGTCGGAGCCATCGGGTTGCATGGGGGCATGAACGCAGACTTGAGGTACTCGGCCGACTCCGCACCAAGCACTGAACTCGGTGCCGGTGGCGGACGCGCTCCGTGTCGTGGCCGGTCTCCCACCGGGCGGGACACGCACGGGTCGCGGCGGCGGACCGGCTGTCGCGGGGGTGCTCGGCCGCCCTGCCCCTGCCGCCCTTCCGTCTTACCCCTGCCGTGTTCCCCGGTCGGTGATCGGGGCGTCCGGGGTGGTGGCCAGGGCGGTAAGGCGTCGAGGAAGGTGGCGGCCAGGGCAGCGGGGTCGAGCCGACCGGAGAACCGCATGGGCAGCGGGGCCTTGAGGGTGGAGTTCGGCCCCTCCCGCCGGTTGAGGAACCACACGCGGTATCAGGCTAGTGCGGTGACCGGAAAGGTTTGCCGATGAGCCCGCGGCGTCCGGTGCGACTGCGTTCGCTGCGCTCACTTCGTCTCGGCTCTTGCCTTTCCTTCGGATGCCGAGCGCATCGCAAGGCGGAGGGGCGCCCGTAGTACCGGATGTACTCGGGCGCCCCGACAGCTCGGCCTCCAAGGGCCTCGAAGAGGAGCCGAGACGAAACGAGCGCGGGGGCACCTCCCAGCGGTAGCTGGGGGAGAGTGCAGTGCGGCGAGGTGCCGTGCCGGGCGTCGCGGGCCGGTGAACCTTTCCGGTCACCGCACTAGGCACCCCGGTGGGCGCGCTTGCGGCACTCGGGCAGGCATGGGTGCGCCAGCTTCGCGCGCGTCGCCGGAGCCCGGCCGCGGGGTGCGGCGCCCAGCCTCCGTGCCCGGGTGCGGACATGCCGAAGGGCCTGCCCGGGGCGGGCCCTTCGAGGGGGGGCGGGACGGCGCGGGGACGCGGCGCCGGTGTCCGGGTCGTCTACAGCGCGGGCTGGATATCGGTGCGCAGCCAGTAGCGGCCGGCCTCGCGGCCGAGGAGGCAGAGGTCGACGAGGTAGCGGCGGACCGTCACGTGGTCGGTGCCCGCCCCCTCGCACCACGCCTTCAGCTTCTCGTTGACGGAACGCTCGTCGTAGGTGGTGTCGGTGGCGAACGTGCGGTGCGTCAGGTGCTGGAGGACGATACGGCGGCGGCCCCAGTGGGAGGGCAGCCGGACCAGCCGGTCGTCGCGGGCGAAGGTGCGCAGCAGCGATTCGACCTGCTCGTCGGCGTATCCGTGGTGATCGGGCTCCTCGGTGACGCGGCTGTCGCGCACGATGCCCTTGAAGTGGTCGGTGTGCGCGGCGAGCAGGTCGTCGGCCCCGGTGACCAGGCCGCCGGCGCGCAGGCGGCGCAGCGCGACGGCGGTCTCCTTCGCGGGGACTCCCGCGGCCTCGGCGGCGGCCTGCGGCGAGGACGCCCCGAGGACGACCGTGGAGAAGACCCGCAGCCGGGTGGGCTCGGCAGGCAACGCTACGACGGCTTCTGGCCTCATCGGGTGGTCCACGCTTCTCTCGTTCGGGGATGGGACGGGCGGGACGGGCGGGGCGCTCGACGGTACGGAGCGCCGCACTCCGATGCTCCGACGGCGCCCTGCCCCCCGTCGACCGGGATTTCCGAAGCTGCCTGCGAGCTACCTGCGGGCGACGGCGGCCCACCCGTGGACCACCCGCGCCCGTCCGCCCCGCTCCCCCTCGGCCCGGCACGGAAGGCCCGCCCCGCCCCGGGAGGGCTCAGCCCGACGAGGCGAGGACCAGCGGGAGCACCTGTGTGCCGCCCGCCCGGCGGAGCAGGCGGGCGGCGACCGCGAGGGTCCACCCGGAGTCGGTGAGGTCGTCCACGAGCAGGACGGGGCCGGGAGCGTCCGCCAGCGCGCCCGCCAGGTCCTCGGGGACGGTGAAGGCGCCGGACAGCGCCCTGAGGCGTTGCGCGGAGTTGCTGCGGCGTGCCGAGTGCGCGCCGTCCGGCCCGGTGTACGCCAGGGTGCCCAGGAAGGGGAGGCGGCCGACGGTCGCGATCCCCCGGGCGAGGGAGCCGACCAGCTGCGGGCGGGTCAGGGACGGTACGGCGACGACGCCCACCGGCCGGGCGGAGGCGTCCGGGACACTCGGCGCCCAGCCGCCCGGCGAGCGCGCCCAGTCGGCGAGGACGGCCACTGCGGCTCGCAGGACCTCGTCGGAGACCGGCCCGTCGGGCGCGTTCTCGGCCAGCAGCGGGCGCAGCCGGTTGCCCCAGCCGATGTCCGAGAGCCGTCCCAGGGCGCGCCCGGTGGCGCACTGCTCGCCTGCGGGGATGCGCCCCTTGAGGTCGATGCCCAGTGCGGGCATCCCCGTCGGCCACATCCGGCGCGGCTCGACCTCCACGCCCGGGCGGTCCAGTTCCCGTGCCGCCCCGGTCAGCGTCTCCTGCGAGACGGAGGGGTCGGCCCAGGTGCCGGCGCAGTTGTCGCACCGGCCGCAGGGGGCGGCCCCCTCGTCGTCGAGCTGCCGGCGCAGGAACTCCATCCGGCACCCGGACGTGCTCACGTAGTCGCGCATGGCCTGCTGTTCGGCGGCCCGCTGGCGGGCGACCCAGGCGTACCGCTCGGAGTCGTAGGTCCACGGGCGGCCGGTGGAGGTCCAGCCTCCCTTCACCCGCTTGACGGCCCCGTCCACGTCGAGCACCTTGAGCATGGTCTCCAGCCGGGTGCGCCGGAGTTCCACCGCCGCCTCCAGGGCGGGCACGGACAGCGGCCGTCCCGCGTCGGCGAGGGCCGAGAGGGTCTGACGCACCTGGGCCTCGGGCGGGAAGGCGGTATCGGCGAAGTAGCGCCAGATGGCCTCGTCCTCCTTGCCGGGCAGCAGCAGGACGTCGGCGTGCTCGACCCCGCGGCCGGCGCGGCCGACCTGCTGGTAGTAGGCGATCGGCGAGGACGGCGACCCGAGGTGGATCACGAAGCCCAGGTCGGGCTTGTCGAAGCCCATGCCCAGGGCCGAGGTGGCCACCAGCGCCTTGACCCGGTTGCCCTGGAGGTCGTTCTCGGCCTGCAGCCGGTCGGCGTTCTCCGTCTTGCCGGTGTACGAGGCCACGCGGAAGCCGCGCTGGCGCAGGAAGGCGGTGGCCTCCTCGGCGGCGGCGACGGTGAGGGTGTAGATGATCCCGGAGCCCTGCAGCCCGTCCAGGTGCTCGGCGAGCCAGGCGAGGCGGTGCGCGGCGTCCGGGAGCTGGACCACGCCCAGGCGCAGGCTCTCCCGCTCCAGCGGGCCGCGCAGCACCAGGGCCTCTCCGGCACCGGTACCCAGCTGCTCGGCCACGTCGGCGGTGACCCGCGCGTTGGCGGTCGCGGTGGTGGCCAGCACGGGCACGCCGGGGGCGAGCTCGGCGAGCATCGCCCGCAGGCGGCGGTAGTCGGGGCGGAAGTCGTGTCCCCAGTCGGAGATGCAGTGCGCCTCGTCGACCACCAGCAGGCCGGTCGTGGCCGCGAGCTTGGGCAGCACCTGTTCCCGGAAGTCCACGGAGTTGAGGCGTTCCGGGCTGACGAGGAGGACGTCGGTCTCGCCGCGCTCGACCTCCCCGTAGATCGTGTCCCACTCCTCCGGGTTGGCCGAGTTGATGGTCCGCGCCCGGATGCCCGCCCGCGCCGCCGCGTCGACCTGGTTGCGCATCAGCGCCAGCAGCGGCGAGATGATCACCGTGGGGCCGGAGCCGCGCCGGCGCAGCAGAGCGGTCGCGACGAAGTACACCGCCGACTTGCCCCAGCCGGTGCGCTGCACCACCAGGGCCCGGCGGCGCTCCTCCACCAGGGCCGCCACCGCCTGCCACTGGTCCTCCCGCAGCCGCGCCGGACCCCCGGGGGCGCCGACGAGCTCGGCGAGGATGGCATCGGCTTCGGCGCGGAGCTCCAGGGTGTCCATGCCCCCATGCAACCCGATGGCACGGACAATCGACCAACTCACCCAGCGTGACTTCCCGCTCACGGGTGGCCCGCCGGGGCTCCGGCCGGGTGCCCGGCGGCGCCCGATGTCCGCCCGATGTTTGCCCTGCGATCGCCCCGCGCGCTCCGGACCAGCTGATTCCGGACGGTGTCGCGCAGGGCCCGGTGGCGGTCCCCGGCGGCCGGGCCCGGGCCGGGCGGCTGGTCCGGCCCTCCTGGCGGACGGCCCGCGGCGGGCGGGCGGACCCTCGCCGGCCCGCCGGGCCGTTCGGGCGGGTGGTGCGAAAGAGGTGTTTCCGCTGGTGCGCGCGCTCCAGCGGGAGCCGAATGCGTCATCTTCTGTCCGGTGGAGCAAGGATATGAGCGGCATACCGGCGAATTCCGGTCGGCAACGTCAATTGCTCGTTGCCGCATGCTCAGGGGCCGCGCGAGAATCGGGGGGCTCCCCGCTCGGCTCCTCGGTACTCTCCCGGGCCGCGCCGCGGCGCGCCCGCACCCAGCCGTGCCCGTCCCCGGGCGTGTATCCGAAGGGAGGACCGTGACCTTCGGATTCGCCCCGCCCTCGACCACGTCCCCGGCCAGGGCCGGTGGCGGCGGCCGTCACGGCAGGCTGCTCGAACCGTCCGAGTGGACGGCGGCGGGGGTTCCCCTCCTGCGCAATCCGCGGGAGGTCGTCACCGGGCTGCACTCCCGGCACGGCCCGGTGCCGTCGATGGCGATGATCGCCGTCCTCGGCCCGGAGGAGCGGCTCGTGGCGAGCGCCTCGTTCGTGCACCCGTCGGCGTCGGCCGACGGGTGGGAGTACCGCAACGCCCTGCTCGCCCGGTTGCGCCGGGTCGTCCCGCACGACCTGCGGCGCAGGACTCCGGTACGGACGGCGGTGCTGCTCTACTGCCGCGAAGGCGACGGGCAGTGGACCGAGGAGGACGGGGCCTGGATGTGGGGGCTGCGGGACGCCTGCACCCTGCACGGGCTGCGCTGCGGGGCGTACATCACGCTGACCCGCGGTGGCTGGCAGGTGCTGGGCGAGGGCCGGGGCGGCCGGAGGCCCGGCTCGGACTCCCGTCCCGAACACCTCGGCGACACCGTGCCCGGGTTCGGCCCGCTGCCGCTGCGCACCGGTGGCGGCCCGGCCGAGGCCCTGCGGCGGACCGCCGCGCGCTGACCCCCGTACGGCGGCTCCTGCACGGCGGCCCCTGTACGGCGACCCCCGGAACCCGGCTCCGGGGGCGGCGGGACCGGCGCGGGGCCGGTCCCGCCCCTCTGGCCTCACCAGGGGTACGGGGGCGTCAGACGCCCGTACCCGGCACGGAGTCGGCCTGCTGCGCGTCGCCGCACACGATCAGGAGCGCACCGGCCCGCGCGAGCGCGGCCGGCAGGGCGGCGGCCGTCGCCCCGGCCGGTCCGCCGTTGGCCGCGAGGACCACGACGGGACGGCCCGCGGCGCGCTGGAGCCGCGCGGCGTCCGCGTAGAAGACGTCGTCCCCGGCGTCGTGCTGGGCCCAGTACGACGCCTCGCCGAAGGACAGTTCGTGCGCGGCCCACGGGTGGGGGTCGCCGGTGGTGAGCACCAGGATGTCGCCGGGCGCGCGGCCGGTGTCGAGCAGCAGGTCCACGGCCTCCTCGGCCGCGTCCAGCGCGCCCTCGGCGGAGGCGGGGACCAGTTGCACCTGCGGCGCCGGGGCGGACGGTCCGGCGGGAGCTGCGGGAACAGGTCCGGGGGTGGCCTGCGGCGCACGCGGTGCGGGTCGGGGGGTGTCTCCCGCGCGGCTCGCCGCTGCGGGGGAAGGACCGGGGCGTCCGGGCCGGGGTACGGCGGCGGGACGCGGACCGGGTACAGGGCGGGGGGGCTGCGCGGTGGGGCTTGCGGCCTGCGTGGCGCGGGGACCCTGGGCACTCTCGTGAATCTGAGGCTCCTCGATGGCGGGTGAGAGGCGGGAGTTGATATGTATCAAACACCAGTACGAAACGTACCGGTGGGTGGTGCCTGGGCGCGATCAGAAATCGAAGCCGAGCTGTCCTCCGTCTTCCAGCTCCGCCGCCCGCTCGCCGCGGCGCACCTTCTTGAGGTGACGCCACCGGGGCAGCGCGTCGAGGTAGGACCACGAGAGCCGGTGGTACGGGGTGGGGCCCCGCTCCTCCAGCACCGCCCGGTGGACGGGCGAGGGGTATCCGGCGTTGGCGGCGAAGGCGAAGTCCTCGATGCCGTCGCCCCGCTCGCCGAGTTCGGCCATCATCCGGTCGCGCCGGACCTTGGCGATCACCGAGGCCGCGGCGACGGCGACGCAGGACCGGTCGCCCTTGATCACCGTACGGACCTGCCAGGGCGGGCCGAGATAGTCGTGCTTGCCGTCGAGGATCACCGCGTCGGGCCGGACCGGCAGGGCCTCCAGGGCGCGTCCGGCGGCGAGCCGCAGGGCGGCGGTCATCCCGAGGGCGTCGATCTCCTCCGGGGAGGCGTGCCCGAGGGCGTGGGCGGTGACCCACTCCTCCAGGACGCCGACGAGCGCGTCGCGTCGCCTGGGGGTGAGCAGCTTGGAGTCGGTGAGCCCTGCGGGCGGGCGGCGCAGACCGGTGACCGCCGCGCACACGGTGACGGGACCGGCCCAGGCCCCTCGTCCGACTTCGTCGACCCCGGCGATGACCTTGGCGCCGGTGGTCGCACGGAGGGAGCGTTCGACGGTGTGGGTGGGTGCTTCGTACGGCATGGCGCCAGCAAGGTTACGCCGCCCCGGGCCGCCTGCCCACCCCGGGCTGCCCCCCGACCGCCAGCCGCCCATCCGATTTACTCCCGCACACGACCGCACGCCGCACCCGCACCATCGGGAACGGCAGCGCCGACCGGAACACCCAGACCCTCCGGCCCGACACACACCGCCGGATTCCGGACCTCACAGGGCTCGGGCAGGCCGTCGCACGGCTCCCACGACCCACCCCGACCGCCCCGCCGAAGCGGCATGCGACGACGAGGGATCGCATACGTGAAGGCCGACGCGGCACGGTTTCCCGTCGTACGGGAAACCCTGGCACCCGCCGGCCGGGCGGACCCCGTCAGTGCGCGGCGGTCTCCGGGAGCCACGCCGGGAGCGCCTCGGTCCGCGCGGTCCAGGCGGCGGGCAACGCCTCGTCCCCGCGCCCGCCCAGCACCCCGCCGACGATCGCGCAGGTCGTGTCGACATCCCCGCCCACCTGCGCGGTGGTCCAGAACGCCCGCTCGTAGTCGTCCAGCGCCCGCGCCGCCGACCAGAGCGCGAACGGCACGGTGTCGTGCGCGCTGGTGCGCCGTCCGCAGCCCAGTACCGCCGCGACCGTGGTCGCGTCGTCGTAGTCCAGCATGCCCCGCGCCCGCCGCAGCCCGGCGCCCACGGCGCTGCGCGGCACCAGCGCGATCACCCCGTCCAGCAGGTCGGCGGCGGTCGGCGGACCGGCCGGGGCCGCCGCCAGCGCCGCCGCGGCGGCCACGGCCATCGCCCCGCACACCGCCTCACGGTGCTGGTGGGTGGTGTAGGAGGAGATCTCCGCCTGGTGGGTGGCCTGCTCGGGGTCGTCGGCGTACCAGGCTCCCAGCGGCGCGATCCGCATGGCCGCGCCGTTGCCCCACGAGCCCTGCCCGTTGAAGAGTTCGGCGGACAGCGTGCGCCAGTCGGCGCCCTCCCGGACGAGGCGGAGCATCCGGTTCACGGCGGGGCCGTAACCGCGGTCGAAGTCGTGGTGGCGGGCGAAGGAGTCCGCGAGCGCGTCCTGGTCGACACGTCCGTGGCGGGCGAGCACGGCCACCACCGAGCAGGCCATCTCGGTGTCGTCCGTCCACTGCCAGGGCTCGCCGCCGGTGGGCAGCTCGCGCCGCTTGAGCAGCGGATAGTTCGCGGGGACGAAGTACTGGGAGCCCAGCGCATCGCCCAGCGCCAGTCCTCGAAGGCTGGCCAGGGCGCGCGCGTAGCGCCGTTCGGGAGTGGAATCAGGGGTCATCCCGGCTCACTCTAGTGCGGTGACCGGAAAGGTTCACCGGCCCGCGCCGCCCGGCACGGCACCTCGCCGCGTTGTCGGAGCACCCGAGTACGTCCAGCACTACGGGCGCCCCTCCGCCTTGCGAGGCGCCGCACCGGACGCCGCGGGCTTATCGGCAAACCTTCCCGGTCACCGCACTAGCCGTCCAGGTCATAAGGCTCGGGTGTGGTCCAGCGCTCGAACGGGCGGTCCATCCGGTACCGGTCGTCGGGGCCCAGCCGGAGCACCCGGAACTCGCCGTTCCCCGGATTGGAGAGCGCTTCGAACTCGGCCACCGACCAGTGGAACCAGCGCATGCAGAAGAGCCGCATCGTCAGCCCGTGGGTCACGAGCAGGACGTTCTCCGGGTGGTCCGGGGCCTCGAAGCTGCGGTAGAGGCTCTCCAGGAAGGACCCGACCCGGTCGTACACGTCCGCCCCCGACTCGCCCTGGGCGAACCGGTAGAAGAAGTGCCCGTACGCGTCCCGGTACGCCTTCTGGAGCCGTACGTCGTCCCGGTCCTGCCAGTTGCCCCAGTCCTGCTCGCGCAGCCTCGGCTCCTCGCGCATCCGGACCCGGGAGGGGTTCAGCCGCAGCTCCCGGAAGGTCTGCAGGGTCCGGCGGTAGGGGGAGACGTACGCGCTGATGTGCTCGTCGCCGAAGAGTTCGCGCAGCCGCTTGCCCGTCGCCGCCGCCTGCTGGTGACCGTTGCGGGTCATGCGCAGGGCGTGGTCGGGCTCCCGCTCGTAGACGGTGTCGTCGGTGTTCCCCTCCGATTCCCCGTGCCGGACAAGGACGATGCGCCGTGGTCGAACCATCCCCAGACCCTATTCGGCCACCGCCGGGCGGGCCGACCGGGCACGCCGGACGCCGTTACGGTCGTCGTACGGTCATATCGTCCAGGAGGGTTCGAGGTCGACGACGTCCCCGGTGAGGGCCTCGACGTCGGCCTGGAGCTGGGCGCGCAGCGAGAGCCGCTCCACCCGTTCCTGCCGGTACTTTCCGTGTTCGGCCGCCGCCTGCCACATGGACAGCACCAGGAACTCCCGGCCGGGCGCCTCCCCGAAGAGGCCGCGGATCATGCCGGGCGAGCCCGCCATGGCGGGATTCCACACCTTCTCCTGCATGAGGGCGAAGTGGTCCACCCGGCCCTCCCGTACCCGGGTGTGGGCGACCCGGACGACATCGGCGTCGGTGAAGCGTGGCTCGAAACCGGTCTTCACGTCGAAGCGGTGGTCGAAGAGGGTGGCCCGGGCGTCGGTGTAGGTGCCGTTCTGCGCCGCGGCCAGCCGGTCGTACGAGCGGGCCATGAAGGAGTCGTAGAAGGATCGGCTCTCCCAGAACGTGAAGACGTGCGCGACCCCCTGCCGACCCCGGCTCCAGCCGCCGCCCTGCCCCCGGAAGCCCGGTTCGCCGGGCAGCCCCGCCCACTTGCGCTGCCCGCGCTCGAACCCGCGTCGGTCCGTCACCGTGCAGCGAATCCACTTGACCAGCACCGTGTCATCGTACGGGCCCGGCGCGGCCCGGGTCAGGTCCTCGGTGACGTAGGTCCGCACCGGTTCCGCGCCGCCCGGTCGGGTGTGCGAGGTCCGGACACCCGACCGGGTAGGGCCGGGGCCGCACACGCCGGAGCGGGGACCGGCACTGGGCCGGTCCCCGCTCCGTCAGCCGCTCAGCGCGGCGGGCCGTGTCAGCTGCAGCCGCTGGTGGAGCCGCAGCCCTCGCAGATGTAGCAGGAGCCGGCGCGCTGCATCTTCGTCCCGCAGGAGAAGCAGAGCGGGGCATCGGCGGAGACGCCGAGCTGCATCTCGACCAGTTCCGCGTTGCTGTGCGCCGTCTTCGGGGCCGGGACCGGGGCGACGGCCACCGGCTTCGGCGCCACCGGCACCACGGTCAGCGGGGCGGACCGGGCCAGGGACTCCGTGTCGAGCTCCTCCTCGTCGAGCGGCTCGTACGAGCCGGTGTCCAGGTGGCGCTGACGCTCCTCGGCGGAGTGGATGCCGAGGGCCGAGCGGGTCTCGAAGGGCAGGAAGTCCAGTGCCACGCGGCGGAAGATGTAGTCGACGATCGACTGCGCCATCCGCACGTCCGGGTCGTCCGTCATGCCGGCCGGCTCGAAACGCATGTTCGTGAACTTCGCGACGTACGTCTCCAGCGGGACCCCGTACTGGAGACCGACCGAGACGGCGATCGAGAAGGCGTCCATCATGCCCGCGAGGGTCGAGCCCTGCTTGGACATCTTCAGGAAGACCTCGCCCAGACCGTCGTCGGGGTAGGAGTTCGCGGTCATGTAGCCCTCGGCGCCACCGACCGTGAAGGAGGTGGTGATCCCCGGGCGGCCCTTGGGCAGGCGCTTGCGGACCGGGCGGTACTCGACGACCTTCTCGACCGCGGTGCGGATCGTGTCCTCGGCCTTGGCCGTGACCTCGGCCTTCTCCTCTTCCTTCTTCTTGGCGGAGAGGGGCTGGCCGACCTTGCAGTTGTCGCGGTAGATCGCGAGCGCCTTGACGCCCAGCTTCCACGCCTCGAAGTAGATCTCCTCGATCTCCTCGACGGTCGCCGTCTCCGGCATGTTGACCGTCTTGGAGATCGCGCCGGAGATCCAGGGCTGGATCGCGGCCATCATGCGGACGTGGCCCATCGCGGAGATGGAACGCTCGCCCATGGCGCAGTCGAACACCGAGTAGTGCTCGGTCTTCAGGCCCGGGGCGCCGACGACCACACCGTGCTCGGCGATGTGGGCGACGATCGCCTCGATCTGCTCCTCCTGGTAACCCAGGCGGCGCAGGGCCTGCGGGACGGTGCCGTTGACGATCTGCATCGAGCCGCCGCCGACGAGCTTCTTGAACTTGACCAGGGCCAGGTCCGGCTCGACACCGGTGGTGTCGCAGGACATCGCGAGACCGATGGTGCCGGTCGGCGCGAGGACGGACGCCTGGGAGTTGCGGAAGCCGTTCTTCTCGCCGAGGCGGATCACGTCCTGCCACGCCTCGGTGGCCGCGGCCCAGACCGAGTTGTCCAGGTCCGCGGTGCGCGGCGCGACGGCGTTGGCGTCGGCGTGCTGCTTCATGACGCGCTTGTGCGACTCGGCGTTGCGGGCGTAGCCGTCGTACGGGCCGACGATGGCGGCCAGCTCGGCGGAGCGCTTGTACGCGGTACCGGTCATCAGCGAGGTGATGGAGGCGGCGAGGGTCCGGCCGCCGTCCGAGTCGTACGCGTGACCGGTGGCCATCAGCAGGGCGCCGAGGTTGGCGTAGCCGATGCCGAGCTGACGGAAGGCGCGGGTGTTCTCGCCGATCTTCCGCGTCGGGAAGTCCGCGAAGCAGATGGAGATGTCCATCGCGGTGATGACGAGCTCGACGACCTTGGCGAAGCGCTCGGCGTCGAAGGACTGGTCGCCCTTGCCGTCGTCGTCGAGGAACTTCATCAGGTTCAGCGAGGCGAGGTTGCAGGACGTGTTGTCCAGGTGCATGTACTCGCTGCACGGGTTGGACGCGGTGATGCGGCCGGACTCGGGGCAGGTGTGCCAGTTGTTGATCACACCGTCGTACTGGATGCCCGGGTCGGCGCAGGCCCACGCGGCCTCGGCGAGCTTGCGGAAGAGCGCCTTGGCGTCGACCGTCTCGATGACCTCGCCGGTCATGCGGGCCCGCAGGCCGAACTCGGTGCCGTTCTCGACGGCTGTCATGAACTCGTCGTTCACGCGGACGGAGTTGTTGGCGTTCTGGTACTGGACGGACGTGATGTCGTCGCCGCCCAGGTCCATGTCGAAGCCCGCGTCACGCAGGGCGCGGATCTTCTCCTCCTCCTTCACCTTGGTGGCGATGAAGTCCTCGACGTCCGGGTGGTCCACGTCCAGGACGACCATCTTGGCCGCGCGGCGGGTGGCGCCGCCCGACTTGATCGTTCCGGCGGACGCGTCGGCGCCGCGCATGAAGGAGACCGGGCCGGAGGCGTTGCCGCCGGAGGAGAGGAGCTCCTTGGAGGAGCGGATGCGGGAGAGGTTCAGGCCGGCGCCGGAGCCGCCCTTGAAGATCATGCCCTCTTCCTTGTACCAGTCGAGGATCGACTCCATGGAGTCGTCGACGGCCAGGATGAAGCAGGCGGAGACCTGCTGCGGCTGGGGCGTGCCGACGTTGAACCACACCGGCGAGTTGAAGCTGAAGATCTGGTGCAGGAGGGCGTAGGTCAGCTCGTGCTCGAAGATCTCCGCGTCGGCGGGCGAGGAGAAGTAGTCGAAGTCCTCGCCGGCCTTCGTGTACGTCTTCACGATCCGGTCGATCAGCTGCTTCAGACCGGTCTCGCGCTGCGGGGTGCCGACCGCGCCGCGGAAGTACTTGCTGGTGACGATGTTGACCGCGTTCACCGACCAGAAGTCGGGGAACTCGACGCCACGCTGCTCGAAGTTGACCGAGCCGTCGCGCCAGTTGGTCATGACGACGTCACGGCGCTCCCAGCTCACCTCGTCGTAGGGATGGACGCCGGGGGTGGTGTGGATGCGCTCGATACGCAGGCCGCTCTTGGCGGCCTTGGTCCCCTTGGCGCGGGAACCTCGTGCCGAGCTGCTCGCCGTCTCTGTCATGCCGCCTCCCATATGCGGGCAAAAACGCCCTAAAGTGCCAGCGTTATTCCGCGGCACGGTGCTGTTTCTTGTTTCTACGTGTCTTCGCCCGGCCGAACCGGACATGCCGCGACGCGGTGGCGGTGCGGCCGTCCGGTCAGTCGACGGAGGAGGCGGGCACGGGGACCGAACCGGTCCCACCGGGCCCGCACTCGGAGTGAGCCCGCCGCTCGCGCAGTTCCACGATGGCGATCTCGAAGTCTTCGAGGGTGTCGAACGCTTTGTACACGGACGCGAACCGCAGGTACGCGACCAGGTCCAGCTCCTGCAGCGGGCCGAGTATGGCCAGGCCGACATCGTGCGTGGTGAGCTCGGCGCTCCCGGTGGCGCGCACCGCCTCCTCGACCCGCTGGCCGAGCTTGGCGAGCGCGTCCTCGGTGACCGGCCGCCCCTGGCACGCCTTGCGCACGCCGGAGATGACCTTGGTGCGGCTGAAGGGTTCCGTCACCCCGCTGCGCTTGACCACCATCAGCGAGGCCGTCTCCACCGTCGTGAAACGGCGGGAGCAGTCGGGGCACTGGCGGCGTCTGCGGATCGACGTGCCGTCGTCCGTGGTGCGACTGTCCACGACACGGCTGTCGGGGTGCCTGCAGAAGGGGCAGTGCATGGTTCCCTCACCCTCCTCTTGGCACGGCTGGATCACCTCACGGGGTCCCGGAACGACAGGGACGGGGCTCTGTCGGGGCCTCGTGAAGCAGCCACCAGCATAGGCGATCCCGGGAGCCTGACCGAACGCAGACCACAACTTCTGGGTGGCAGCGCACATCCAACCACTAGATCTTGGGTTGTGGTGGATTTACGTGACCCTGCGTGTCGCGGCGCTCAACGGACCGGCACGGAGTTGCGCGGTGTCACACTGGACGCCTTCCGCAACGGTGGCACCCGACCGGAAAGGCTACCGCAAGCGCCGGACGCGACGCCGAACCCGCGTTCGGCATATCGCTCGTCCATACACCTCTGGATATACCCACGCCGGGCGATCTGCGTTTTTTCACTCGAACGTGTGTTTGGCGCAACCTTTCGAAAGCAACTACCGTTGTCCAGCTAGGGAGACCATTTCGAGAGGGGCCGACGTGACCACCACCGCAGACAGCGCCACCATCACTGCCCAGAACCGCTCCCAGAGCCGACTTGAGCCGGTGCATGCCATGAATGACGCAAGCCTGAACCCGGAGGCGGAGCCCGCACGCCCCGCCCGTTCACTGCCAGGTCGACCTCCAGGCATCCGCGCCGACAGTTCCGGGCTCACGGACCGGCAGCGCAGGGTCATCGAGGTCATCCGGGACTCGGTGCAGCGGCGGGGTTACCCGCCGTCGATGCGCGAGATCGGCCAGGCGGTCGGCCTGTCCAGCACCTCGTCGGTCGCGCACCAGCTGATGGCCCTGGAACGCAAGGGCTTCCTGCGCCGTGACCCCCACCGCCCCCGGGCCTACGAGGTCCGCGGCTCGGACCAGCCGAGCTCGCAGCCCACGGACACCACCGGCCAGCCCGCCGCCTCCTACGTCCCCCTGGTCGGCCGGATCGCGGCCGGTGGCCCGATCCTCGCCGAGGAATCGGTCGAGGACGTCTTCCCCCTCCCCCGCCAGCTCGTCGGCGACGGCGAACTCTTCGTCCTGAAGGTCGTCGGCGACTCGATGATCGAAGCCGCGATCTGCGACGGCGACTGGGTCACGGTCCGCCGCCAGCCGGTCGCGGAGAACGGCGACATCGTCGCGGCCATGCTGGACGGCGAAGCCACGGTCAAGCGGTTCAAGCGCGAGGACGGCCACGTCTGGCTCCTCCCGCACAACGCCGCCTACCAGCCGATCCCCGGTGACGAGGCGACCATCCTGGGCAAGGTCGTCGCCGTACTGCGCCGGGTCTGACCCGCCGCCTCCCAGCCGGCCCCGGAACCCACTGCGCCGGGTCCCGGGGCTGTCCCCTGTCCTGACCCCTGCCCCGGTCCGTGGTCGGGTCCCGGGAGCGGGCCCACGGGTACGCGTCGCCGTGTGTGGCCGCGTACCCGTGGGCCCGTTCGCGTGGGCCTCGTGACCGGCGGCTACGCGCCGTCGGTCCTGGCGACCGTGTCGATGGCCGCCAGTGAGCGGCGGGCCTGGTTGCGGTCCGTGGTGTACCAGAAGTCCGGCAGCGTGGCCCGCAGGAAGCTCCCGTACCGGGCCGTGGCCAGCCGGGGGTCGAGAACCGCGACGACGCCCCGGTCACCGGTGGCCCGGACGAGCCGGCCCGCGCCCTGGGCCATCAGCAGGGCCGCGTGGGTGGCCGCGACGGCCATGAAGCCGTTGCCACCGTTCTCCTCGACCGACTTCTGCCGGGCGCTCATCAGCGGGTCGTCGGGGCGCGGGAACGGAATCCGGTCCATCACCACCAGCTGGCAGCTCGACCCCGGCACGTCCACGCCCTGCCAGAGCGACAGCGTCCCGAAGAGACAGGTCTTCGGATCGGCCGCGAACATCTTGATCAGCTCGCCCAGCGTCTCCTCGCCCTGGAGCAGGATCGGGTTCCCCAGCCGCCCGCGCAGTTCCTCGGCCGCCGCCTTGGCACCGCGCATGGAGGAGAAGAGGCCGAGGGTACGGCCGCCGGCCGCCTCGATCAGCTCCGCGAGCTCGTCGATCATGTCGCCACGGGTGCCCTCACGGCCCGGGGTGGCCAGGTGCTTGGCGACGTAGAGGATGCCCTGCTTGGGGTAGTCGAACGGCGAGCCGACGTCCAGGCCCTTCCAGACCGGTACGTCGTCCCCCTCGACCCCCTCGGGGGCCAGGCCCAGGGAGGCCGCGATCCCGTTGAAGTCGCCGCCGAGCTTGAGGGTCGCCGAGGTCAGAACCACCGAGCGGTCCGTGAACAGCCGCTCGCGCAGCAGGCCGGAGACCGAGAGCGGGGCGACCCGGAGGGTGGCGCCGAAGCGGTCGTGCCGTTCGTACCAGACCACGTCGTACGCGGAGCCGGTGACGATCCGCTCCGCCACGCCGTGGACGCTCTCCACCGCGGCCAGGGCCTGCTTGCGGACCGCGTCCTCGTCCTGGACGGACTTGTCGCGGGACCCGCCGAGCGCCGAGATCACCTCGCGCGCGGCGTCCCGCAGGGAGGCCAGCGCGTAGCCGAGGTCCTCGGGGACCTCCTCCAGACGGCCCGGGAGCGCCAGCTCCATGACCCGTTCGAAGGAATCGGCGGCGGTCTCGAAGGCGTCCGCCGCCCTCTCGTCGACCAGCTTGCCCGCCCGCTTCACGGCCCGCTTCACCTGGCCCGGAGTGAGCTCGCCGGTGGCGGCCCCCGTCACCCGGGAGACCAGCTCGTGGGCCTCGTCGACGATCAGCACCTCGTGCTGCGGCAGCACCGGGGCGCCCTCGATGGCGTCGATGGCGAGCAGCGCGTGGTTGGTGACGACCACGTCCGCGAGCTTGGCCCGCTCCCGGGCGGCCTCGGCGAAGCACTCGGCTCCGTACGCGCACTTCGTCGCGCCCAGACACTCACGGGAGGTGACCGAGATCTGTGACCAGGCCCGGTCCGAGACACCGGGGGTCAAGGCGTCCCGGTCGCCGGTGTCCGTCTCGTCGGCCCAGTCGCGCAGGCGGATCAGGTCCTGGCCGAGTTTGCTGCTGGGGGCCGCCGCCTCGAACGGGTCGAAGAGCCCTTCGTCCTCGTCCTGGGGGACGCCTTCGTGGAGCCGGTGCAGGCACAGATAGTTGGACCGGCCCTTGAGCATGGCGAACTGCGGGCGGCGGCGCAGCTGCGGATGGAGGGCCTCCACCGTGCGGGGCAGGTCGCGCTCGACCAGCTGACGCTGGAGGGCGAGGGTCGCGGTGGCCACGACCACGCGCTCGCCGTGCGCGAGGGCCGGCACCAGGTAGCCGAGGGACTTGCCGGTGCCGGTACCGGCCTGGATGAGCCGGTGGGAGTTGTCGTCGATCGCTTCGGCGACGGCTTCGGCCATGGCCACCTGGCCGGGACGCTCCGTGCCGCCGACGGCGGAGACGGCGGCGTGCAGCAGGTCGGGGAGGGAGGGCTTCGTCATAGCACTGCCAACCCTACGGGGCGCCACTGACAACGCGTACGCGTCCGGAGGATTCACGGCCGGTGCGGGGGGGCGGTCAGAGGAGATTGCGCAGCGACCGTTCCCTGATCATCAGGGCGGCGCGTTTCCCGGGGAGGGCGATCTCCGCGGAGGAGCGGAAACCGGAGTTCAGGAAGGCCGACACGGAGGAGGTGTTGCGGAGGTCCGGTTCGGCGATGACCCGGGTGCAGCGCGGACGGTTGTCGAGCACGAGGTCGGCGACGGCGCGCAGCAGGGTGGTCCCCAGGCCCCGGCCGCGGTGCGCGCCGTCCCCGATCAGCAGGTGGACACCCGTGTCGTGGGGGCGCGCCGGGTAGTGGCGGGCGACCGGGTCGAGATCGGCCCGGTAGATCTCCCAGTAGCTCATCGGTGCGCCGTCGAGCAGGCCGAGGCAGGGGATGCTGCGGCCGTCCCCGTCGAGCTGGGTCCTCAGGTGGGCCGCGGTGACGGCGGCGGGTCCGGCCAGTTCCCAGTAGGCGGCCACTTCGGGGTCGTTCATCCAGCCGGTGAGGAGCTCCAGGTCGCGGCCGAGCCGTACCGGTTCGAGGCGGAAGGCCCCGGCGGGGGTGCTGGTGCTGCCCCAGGAGGCCGGGGAGTCGAGCAGGTCGGCCTCGGCGAGCAGGGGCAGCAGCTCTGCGGTGAGCCGTAGCTCGACGGTGTCGTCGGTGGAGGGCATCGGGGGCTCTTCTCCCTGTCGGTAAGGGCGCTTCAGCCGTGGAGGGGGTTGGCGACGGTGACGTAGACGGACTGGGTGTCGACGGGGCCGACGAGCTCGTCGAGGCCGTCCAGGCGGGTGAGCAGGTTCGCCTTGCAGCGCAGGGTGGGTGAGTCGAGCAGCAGCGCGGGGAGCGGGCCGAGGCCGCAGTGCTTGCCGAGGAAACCGCGGAAGGCGGCGAGGAGGACACGTTCGTCGGCGAGCCGCTGGGAGCCGAAGGCTCCGATGAGGCCGAACACGTTGTTGATGCCGAGGTAGTAGGCGAAGCGTTCGTCGGCGACGGCGTCGGCGACGAAGGTCTCGCTGGCGCCGCCGATACCGGGGAGCCGGTGTTCCAGCTCCGTGCGGCGGGAGGCGCGGAAGTAGTAGCCCTGGTTGTCGCGGTAGCGGCCGCCGACCGGCCAGCCGGCCGGGTCCAGGAGGACCAGGGTGTTCTGCTGGTGGGCTTCGAGGGCGACACCGGCGAGCGAGTCGAGGGCGAGCACGGGCAGGACGACGTGTTCGAGGTAGCGCAGGAACCACTCGGCGCAGACGGCGGAGGTGGTGCGTCCGGTGGTGGCCGCGAGGGCGCGGACGGCCTCGGCGAGCCGGGAGTCCATGGTGGCCCGGCCCGGCCGGGGGCGGGGTGCGGTGAGCGCGGCGACGCAGACGGCGTCGTCCTCGGGGCGGAAGGGGTTGTGGCGCAGCAGGACGTCGAGTCCGGGGACGGGGGTGCCGTCCGGGGCGTCGACGGCGACCCAGGCGGGGTCTCGGACGATGTCGAAGCCGGGGTGGAGCGTCTGCCAGTGCTCGGCGAGGCCGGTGCGGAGCAGCCGGTGCACCTCGACACCGCGGTGGAGTTCCTTGCGGAGGTTCTCGCGCCGGGAGTTGGTGATGCGCAGGCCCAGGGAGAGCTTCAGCATCGCCGGGGCGCCGGGGCGGTGGACGGTGCGGATGGAGGAGGTGGGGTACCAGGGGCGGCCGTACGGGCCCAGGTCGCGCAGGAGTCCCGCGTCGTGGAGGGCGGCGACGGCGGGGCGCCGGAGCAGGTCGCGGGCCTGCCAGGGGTGCAGGGGGAGGGCGGCGAACCCGTCGGGCAGCGGGAGCCCGGGGGCGAGCCGGCCGAGGAGCCGGGCCGCGCGGACCGGGCGGCCGCTCTCGGTCCAGGCGGAGTCGGTGGCGAGCGCGCGGGGGGCGACCGCGAACCAGTGGAGGGGGAAGGAGCCGTGGAGTTCGGGTGAGTAACGGCGCACCTCGGCCTCGGAGAGTCCTTCACGGCTCTTCGGGGTCGGGTGCAGGGGGTGGCCGAGGAGGAGGGACTGTTCGGCGGTGAGGAAGCGGTCCGTGGCGGCGGGCCCGGATGTGGTGGGCCCGGAGGCGGTGGGGTGGGCGCGCCGGTCGGCGATGAATTCCGCGGTGCGGCGCACCGAGTCGGCGACCCGGCCGACGAGGTCGTTGCCGCCGCGGCCGTTGCCCTCGCGGGCGAGGAGCGCGGCGAGGGTGACGGCGTCCACCGCGGGGGCGTCGGCGGGGACGCCTTCGAGCCGGGGTGTGGCGAAGCGGTGCCATCCGGCCGGGGACCAGTGGCGGACGGCGACGAGCAGGGCGGCGCCGGACGCGGGGAGGGGGACGCGCAGCGAAGTCCCGGCCCGGCCGTCCGGGCGGCCGAGCCCGGTCTCGCGGACCCAGCAGCGCAGCAGGTTCTCCACCGCCGCGGCCTCGGCGGCGACGGCCGGGTCGGGGTGGTCCAGCGGGTCCGGCCCGGCGGGACCTGACCCGTCGGCGCGGGGCGTCGCACGGGCCCCGGGCGCGCTGTCCGTCTGCCGCGGGACGGGCACCACCGGGCCGGGGACGACCGGACCGGACACCACCGGTTCCGGCGCGGCCGGCGCGGCCGGGCCGGGGTCCCCGGCGCCGGGCAGCGGGGGCCGGGCAGCGGCGGGCCCGGCGGCCGGGGTCCGGGGCCGCGCGCCCGGGTCCCCGGCGTCCGGCGCCACCCGCGCGGGCCCGGGCTCCGGGGGCGGGACCGGAGCCGGAGCCGGGGGCGGCTGCCCGGCGCCCGGGGACCCCGCTCCGGCGGAGCCCTGCCCCGCGGACCGTTCCCCGGCCGGGGCCGGGGGCGGCGGGGGCGGGGCGGCCTGGGGGTGGGCGGCGGGCGTGGGGCGGGGCGCCGGGGAGGGGGGGTGGGGCGGAGTGGTCATCGGGGTCCTCGGGGTGCGGGTCAGCGGGAGCGGCGGGCGGCGGCCGGGACGGCGTCGGCGAAGCGGTCGAGGACCGCGGTGGCCTGCTCGTCGGTGAGGGTCAGCGGGGGCAGCAGCCGGACGACGCAGGAGTGGCGGCCACCGAGTTCGACGATCAGACCCCGGTCCAGGCACTCCTGGCGCACGGCCGCGGCGAGCGCCGGGGCGGCGGCTCCGGTGTCGGGGTCGACGAACTCGACGCCGATCATCAGGCCACGGCCCCGGACGTCCCCGACGCAGGGATGGGCCGGGACCAGGCCGCGCAGGGCCGTGAGCATCCGCTCCCCCAGGACTCCGGCGCGTTCGGCCAGCCCGTTCTCCCGTACGTGGGCGAGGGTGGCGGCGCCGGCCGCCATGGCGAGCTGGTTGCCGCGGAAGGTGCCCGCGTGCGCGCCGGGGGGCCAGACGTCCAGGCCGGAGCGGTACACGATCACCGCGAGGGGGAGGCTGCCGCCGATCGCCTTGGACAGGACCATCACATCGGGCACCACCCCGGCGTGGTCGACGCCCCAGAAGGCGCCGGTGCGGCCGACGCCCGTCTGCACCTCGTCGGCGATCAGGGGAATCCCCCGCGCCGCGGTGATCTCCCGCATCCGGCGCAGCCACGCGTCCGGGGACGGGATGACCCCGCCCTCGCCCTGTACGGGTTCGACGATCATGCCTGCGGGTGCGGGCACCCCGCTCTTGGGGTCGTCCAGGAGGTTCTCCGTCCAGCGGGCGCCCAGCTCGGCGCCCTCCGGTCCGCCGACGCCGAAGGGGCAGCGGTGGTCCTGCGGGTACGGCAGCCGGGTCACCCGGACGCCCGGGGCGCCGCCCGAGGCGTCGAGGGCCCCGGCGGTCATGCCGTGGTAGGCCCCGGTGAAGGCGAGCAGGCCGGAGCGGCCGGTGGCGGTGCGGACCAGGGTGAGCGCGGCCTCCACGGCGTCGGTGCCCGCCGGTCCGCAGAACTGGATGCGGGCGTCGGCGGCGAGCGCGGGCGGAAGACAGGCGAACAGCTCGGTGGTGAAGGCGTCCTTGACCGGGGTCGCGAGGTCCAGCACGTGCAGCGGGGCGCCGGAGTCCAGGACGCGCCGGACGGCTTCGAGCACCACCGGGTGGTTGTGACCGAGGGCGAGGGTTCCGGCGCCGGAAAGGCAGTCGAGGTAGCGGCGCCCGTCCGCGCCCTCGATGGTCAGCCCGCGGGCCCGCACCGGGACGATCGGCAGGGAGCGCGCGTACGTCCGGGCGGCGGACTCCCGCTGTGCCTGCCTGCGCAGGATGCCCTCGGGCGAGACGGGGACGACGGGTCCGTCGCGTCCGCCGGGGTCCTGCGCCCGGCTCCCCCGTGGCGGGACTTGTACCGGGACTTGTGCCGGGGTCTGCGACGGGATCTGTGCCGCGGCTGCGGCCTGTTCGGTCAACGCCACGCGTGTCGGTCCTCCCGCACGGATTGCACTTCCGGATCGCGTCTCGAACACGGACGCTGTTCCCCCGTCCCCCGTCCGTACCAACGACGGTGGCGGCGGCGGATCACGGGTGGGGCGAAGATCCTTGCCCGGCGGAGGGCCGGCGAAGGCCCGGTACGGGGCTCCGGCGGGACTCCGGCAGGGACCGCCGGACCCGCCGGAACGGCGTTCCCGGCCCGGTGGCGGAACCGGCGCCCCGGGCTCCGCCGTCCCCGACGGCAGCGGCATAGTGGGGTGTTGCGCCTGGTGCCGTGCCGGGCGTCGCGGGCCGGTGAACCTTTCCGGTCACAGCACCAGCGGGGCTCCACCGTGCCTCACACCGGCACAACCACCAGGGGGATCTACGACATGCGACCGAACCGACCGGTCACCGCGCTCCTGTGCGCCGCCGCGCTCGCGCTGACCGCCACGGCCTGCGGAACCGGCGACGGGGAGGCCGGCGCCGCCGGGCCGACCGTGGCGGCGAGCCTTCCGGCCGGGCTCGAAGGGATCAAGATCCCGGACGGGCTGCGGGAGAAGCTCAAGGAGCACGGCATCGATCTGGAGAAGTGGAAGGGCGGTGCGTGGAAGAACTGGAAGAAGGAGGACTGGCTCCGCGAGGCGGGTGACTACATCAACCCGATCATCGAGGGCCTGTGGGACCCGGACCGGATGCGCGGCGCCGAGCAGCCGCAGCGCCCGGCCGTCGACCCGGACGCGGGCAAGGACCAGGGCGTCACCGACCCGGCCCCGGCGGCGGTGACGGCCAAGGCAGCGCGCGCCCCCTACCACCAGAGCGTCCCGGCGGCCGGGAAGGTCTTCTTCGACGGCCCCGGGGGCTCGATGGTCTGCTCGGCGACCGTGGTCAAGGACCCGGCCCACCCGGGCAAATCCAACCTGGTCTGGACCGCCGGGCACTGCGTGCACGCGGGCAAGGCGGGCGGCTGGTACCGCAACATCGCCTTCGTCCCCTCCTACAACAACGCGGGCAAGCCGGGTGCGGAGCTCAAGGGCGCGCCCCGCGAGCAGGTGGCCCCGTACGGGGTCTGGTGGAGCGACTGGGCGCAGACCTCGGACCAGTGGATCGCGACCGGCGGTCCCACCGGGGGCGCGGGCGCCCCGTACGACTTCGCGGTGCTGCACGTGACCCCGGAGAACGGTGGCGGCAAGTCGCTTGAGGAGACGGTCGGTTCGGCGCTGCCGGTCGAGTTCGCCACCCTGGCCGTGCCGAAGGTCGCGGGCATCACGGCGACGGGGTACCCGGCGGCGGCGCCGTTCGACGGGCAGAAGGCGTTCCAGTGCACGGACCGGCCGGGGCGGCTCTCGCTGGCCGCGGCCGACCCGGTGATGTACCGCATCGGCTGCACGATGACCGGGGGGTCCTCGGGCGGCGGCTGGGTCGCGGCGGGTGCCGACGGCAAGCCGGCGCTGGTGTCGAACACGTCGATCGGCCCGGCCAAGGCGGGCTGGCTGGCCGGGCCCCGGCTGGGTCCGGAGGCGAAGGGCGTCTTCGACGCCGTCAGCGGCAAGTTCAGGTAGGGGCGGCGGGGCGTTCGCGCCCCGTGCGTGCGTGAGGGCCCCCGCGTGTGCGGGGGCCCTCACCCGTCAGCCGTGGCCGCCGGGTCGGCGGCGGTGGCCCGTCAGCGCTTGAGGAGCGCGTACGGGGCCAGGTCGGCCGCCAGTTCCTGGTGGACCCGGGCCTTGAGCAGGGTGCCCTCCGGGGTGTGCTCCTCGGAGATCACCTCGCCCTCGGCGTGGGCGCGGGCGACCAGCGAGCCGCGCGTGTACGGCACCAGCGACTCCACCTCGACCTCGGGACGCGGCAGTTCGGCGTCGATGAGCGCGAGGAGTTCCTCGATGCCCTGGCCCGTCCGGGCCGAGACCGCGAGGGAGTGCCGCTCGATCCGCAGCAGCCGCTGGAGGACGAGCGGGTCCGCGGCGTCCGCCTTGTTGATCACGACGATCTCGGGCACGTTGACCGCGCCGACCTCGCGGATGACCTCGCGGACGGCCGCGAGCTGCTCCTCCGGGGCCGGGTGCGAGCCGTCGACGATGTGCAGGATGAGGTCGGATTCGCCGACCTCCTCCATCGTGGAGCGGAACGCCTCGACCAGGTGGTGGGGCAGGTGCCGTACAAAGCCGACCGTGTCGGCCAGGGTGTAGACCCGGCCGCTGGGCGTCTCGGCCCGGCGGACGGTGGGGTCGAGGGTGGCGAACAGTGAGTTCTCCACCAGGACGCCCGCGCCGGTGAGGCGGTTGAGCAGGGAGGACTTGCCGGCGTTGGTGTATCCGGCGATGGCGACCGAGGGGACCTTGTTGCGGCGGCGTTCCTGCCGCTTGATGTCGCGGCCGGTCTTCATCTCCGCGATCTCCCGGCGCATCTTCGCCATCTTCTCGCGGATGCGGCGCCGGTCGGTCTCGATCTTGGTCTCACCGGGGCCGCGGGTGGCCATGCCGCCACCGCCGCCGCCACCCATCTGCCGGGACAGCGAGGCACCCCAGCCGCGCAGCCGCGGCAGCATGTACTGCATCTGCGCGAGCGCGACCTGGGCCTTGCCCTCGCGGGACTTGGCGTGCTGGGCGAAGATGTCGAGGATGAGGGCGGTCCGGTCGACCACCTTGACCTTGACGACGTCTTCGAGGGCGATGAGCTGGCCGGGGCTGAGTTCTCCGTCGCAGACGACCGTGTCGGCGCCGGTCTCGGTCACGATGTCGCGCAGTTCCCGGGCCTTGCCCGAGCCGATGAAGGTGGCCGGGTCGGGCTTGTCGCGGCGCTGGATCACGCCGTCGAGCACGAGGGCGCCGGCCGTCTCGGCGAGGGCGGCGAGCTCCGCGAGGGAGTTCTCCGCGTCGTTCACCGTGCCGGAGGTCCAGACGCCGACGAGTACCACGCGCTCCAGGCGGAGCTGGCGGTACTCGACCTCGGTGACGTCCTCCAGTTCGGTGGAGAGGCCGACCACCCGGCGCAGGGCCGCGCGCTCGGAGCGTTCGAGCTGCTCGCCGTCCCGGTCTCCGTCGATCTTGTGGCTCCAGGCGACGTCCTCTTCCATCAGGGCATCGGCCCGAAGGTTCTCGGTGAAGCTCTGCGAGTCCGCCGTGTCCTGTGCGTCCTGCGGTTCCTGGGAAGGGGAAGAAGAGGAGGTCATTGGTCCCTTACGTCGATTCGGATGCGTCCGCGGCGGTCAGTGGGCCGGAGGGCCGGGAACTGCCGCCGTACGTGACATGACTGCGTGCCGTACAGAGCTACCTGCGATGACTACGTGCCATAACCCATGACACTGCCACGTCCAACGTGTCACACCGCCCGGGGATTCCCGAACGGCCTCGTCGATGGTGACATGCCCGTTCTCCGTCCGTCACACCCTTTTCGGGCCGCCCCACTCCGGGTGGCCGGGCATCGCCGGGGTCGTCGTCCCGTACAGCCACGGCTCCAGGAAGGCCCCGAGGTCCCGTCCCGCCTCCTGCGAGGCCAGGCGGACGAAGTCGGCCGTACCCGCCGTCGCGTCCCGGTGCTCGGCCACCCAGCGGCGCTCGACCCGGTCGAACGCCTGGACACCGATCTCCTGCCGCAGCGCGTACAGGATCAGCGCGGACCCGTCGTAGACCACCGGCCGGAAGAGGCCGACCTTCTCGCCGGGCGGGGCGGGCTTCGGGGCGGCCGGGGGGCCTCCGGCGGCCCGCCACTGGTCGGAGCGCTGGTACGCCTCGCGCATGCGCCGTTCCAGGGAGTACTTGCCGAGCCCGTCCGCGTACAGGGCCTCGTACCAGGTGGCGTGACCCTCGTTGAGCCACAGGTCGGACCAGGTCCGGGGGGTGACGCTGTCGCCGAACCACTGGTGGGCCAGCTCGTGGACCATGACGGACTCGACGTACCACTCGGGGTAGCCGGGGCCCGAGAACAGGGCGTTCTCGAAGAGCGAGAGGGTCTGGGTCTCCAGCTCGAAACCGGTCTTCGCCCGCGCGATCAGCACCCCGTAGTTCTCGAAGGGGTAGCGGCCGACCCGCTCCTCCATCCACGCGACGTGGCCCGGGGTCTTCTTCAGCCAGGGCTCCAGCCGCTCCCGGTCGGCGGCGGGCACCACGTCGCGCAGCGGCAGCCCGTGCGGTCCGGTGCGGTGGACGACGGCGGAGTGGCCGATCGAGACC
Source organism: Streptomyces sp. NPDC051567 (assembly GCF_044454165.1). Classification (NCBI taxonomy): domain Bacteria; kingdom Bacillati; phylum Actinomycetota; class Actinomycetes; order Kitasatosporales; family Streptomycetaceae; genus Streptomyces; species Streptomyces sp. NPDC051567. The sequence goes on from NZ_JBITDK010000019.1 coordinate 84,209, forward strand.
TGGGCCAGCTCGGTCGCCATCGGGTGCACGGTCCGGTACGTCCAGGTGGTCGCGGCGCCCCGGCGCAGCGCGGGGGCGGCGGGCACTCCGTTGGCGACGGCCGTGAGCCCTTCCGGGGCGGTGATCCGGAAGGTGAAGAACGCCTTGTCGGAGGGGTGGTCGTTGCCGGGGAAGACGCGGTGGGCGGCATCGGCCTGGTTGGCCATGGCCAGCCCGTCCTCGGTGGGCACCCAGCCTCCGTCGGCGGCCCCGCGCGGGTCGCTGGTGTGCCGGACCGTGATGTGCAGCGGCGCGCCGGACGCCACCGCCCGCGCGGGGGTCAGTACGAGGTCCTCCCCGGCGCTCTCGAACCGTGCGGGCTCCCCGTTGACCTCGGCGGACGCGACCGTTCCGTGGGTGAAGTCCAGGTTGATCCGCTCCAGCGGCTCCAGCGAGCGGGCGGCGATGACGGTGACGGCGTCGAGGGGGGTCCGGTTGTCCTTGTAGGTGAAGGACAGGTCGTACGAGAGGACGTCGTACCCGGGGTTGCCGAGCTCCGGGAAGAGCCGGTCGCCCAGGCCCAGCGGGGTCGGCGGGGGGAGCACGGCGGCGACGAGGGTGAGGGAGGCCGCGGCGAGCAGGGCGGCGCGCAGACGGGGTGGGGTGAGCTGCATCCACCACCCCTTACCAGCGCCCGTCGCCCGCCCGCGCGCGGCGCGCGCCGGGACCACCCGAACGAGGCCCTTCGCCGGGCCGCCCGCACCGCGGCCCGTGGGCCGTGGGGCCGGGGCGGGTCAGGCGCGGCTGACGTCGTACACGCCCGCCACGTCCCGCATGGCCCGCATCAGCGCGGGCAGGCCCGCCGCGTCGGGGAGCTGGAGGGTGTACGTGTGCCGGACCCGCTGTTCGACCGGCGGTTCCACGGTCGCGGAGACGACCTCGACGCCTTCCCGGGCGATGGCCTCGGTCAGGTCGGCCAGCAGGTGGGGGCGGCCGAACGATTCGGCGAGCAGGGTGACCCGGCAGTCGGCGGTGGCCCGCCAGTGGACGGCGACGGGGGCGCGCCCCACGGCGCGCATCCGGGCGACGGCGGCGCACTGGACCCGGTGCACGGTGACGGCCCCGCCCCGGACCACGAACCCGGCGACCGCGTCCGGCGGCACCGGGGTGCAGCATCCGGCCAGCCGTACGGGGGCGTCCGGCAGGTCGGCGACCGCGTTGCCCCCGTCGCCGCGGGCCCCGATCACGGAGAGCGGCGCCCGCGCGGCCGTGGTGGTGGCCATCGCCCGGTCGGGATGGGACTGGAGCCAGCTGCTGATGGCGATCCGGGCGGCCGGGGTCCGCGCGTGCTCCAGCCACTCGGCGGCGGGGCCGGAGGAGGCGTCCTGGGCGAGCAGCAGCTGCACGGTGTCGCCGTCGGAGAGCCGGGAGGCCAGGGAGGTGAGGCGCCCGTTGACCCGGGCGCCGATACAGCCGTGGGCCGCCTCGCCGTACTGGGCGTAGGCGGCGTCGATACAGCTGGCCCCGGCCGGCAGGCTGATCGCGGCGGAGGCGCTGCCGTCCTCCCGGAACACGGTGATCTCCCGGTCCTGGGCCAGTTCCGCGCGCAGGACGCTCCAGAAGGTGTCGGGGTCGGGCGCGGACTGCTGCCAGTCGAGCAGCCGGGAGAGCCAGCCGGGCCGGGTCGGGTCGACCCGCTCCTCCTCCGGGTCGGCCGGGACCTCCGGTGCTCCGGTGGCGTACGGGTTGCCGAGGGCGACCACCCCCGCCTCGGCGACCCGGTGCATCTGCCGGGTCCGCACGATGACCTCGGCGACGTATCCCTCGGGGGTGGCGAAGGCGGTGTGCAGCGACTGGTAGAGGTTGAACTTCGGTACCGCGATGAAGTCCTTGAACTCCGAGACGACCGGGGTGAAACAGGTGTGCAGCTCCCCCAGCACCCCGTAGCAGTCGGCGTTCTCGCCGACCAGGACGAGGAGGCGGCCGAGGTCGGAGCCGCGCAGCTCGCCGCGTTTGAGGGAGATCCGGTGGACGGAGACGAAGTGCCGCGGCCGGATCTGCACCTGGGCGGCGATGCCGGCCTCGCGCAGGACGGTCCGTACGGACTCGGCGATGGCGGGCAGCGGGTCGCGGTCCCCGGAGTGGGCGGCGATGAGGGCGCGGGTGTGCGCGTACTCCTCAGGGTGGAGGATCGCGAAGACCAGGTCCTCCAGTTCGGTCTTGAGGGCCTGGACGCCGAGCCGTTCGGCCAGCGGGATCAGGACGTCGCGGGTGACCTTGGCGATGCGGGCCTGTTTCTCGGGGCGCATCACGCCCAGGGTGCGCATGTTGTGGAGGCGGTCGGCGAGTTTGATGGACATCACGCGGACGTCGTTGCCGGTGGCGACGAGCATCTTGCGGAAGGTCTCGGGCTCCGCGGCGTCGCCGTAGTCGACCTTTTCGAGTTTGGTGACGCCGTCGACGATGAAGCGGACCTCGGCGCCGAACTCCTCGTGGACCTGATCGAGCGTCACCTCGGTGTCCTCGACGGTGTCGTGGAGGAGGGAGGCCGTCAAGGTGGTGGTCTCGGCGCCGAGTTCGGCGAGGATCAGGGTGACGGCGAGCGGGTGGGTGATGTAGGGCTCGCCGCTCTTGCGCATCTGACCGCGGTGCGAGGACTCCGCGAGGAGGTACGCCCGCCGCAGGACGGACAGGTCGGCGTCCGGATGGTGGGCGCGGTGCGCCTCGGCTACGTGGCCGATGGCGTCCGGGAGCCGGTCCCGGGAGACCGGCCCGAGCAGGGCGGCGCGCCCGAGTCGGCGCAGATCGAGCCTGGTCCGGCCCCGTCTGCTGAGTTCGGGGCGTGCTTCGGGGTGTGCATCGGGGTTCGTGGCCTCTGCACTCATGGGCACCTCCGGCGGCTTCGACCGGCGGTGGCGGGCATGGGGTGAACCCTCAGGGCCGGTGCCTGATGTTACCGACCCCACCACGTGGCTCGGTCCACCTCTTGTCCAGCGTGAAACGGATCACCCATTGGAGGGACGCCCCGGCCGGAAGCGCTCAGGTCACGGGGCGGGTCACGGGGTCAGCGGAGCCGGGCGACCCGGTAGACGGCGAGGGCGACGACGACCAGGGCGGCCAGGGCGTACAGCGCGGCCGTCCGCCAGTCGCGGCGGCGCCCGCTCCCGCGCGGCGGGAGTCCGGGCCACGCGTAGCCCACGCGGCGCGCGGCCGTCATCCCCCAGCCGCCGGCGCAGCAGCTGATGAGGAAGCCGAGCATGGCGACGACGGCGCCGCCGTCGCCGAACTCGAAGGCGAGGGGGAAGGCGAACATCAGCGAGCCGGCCGCGGCCAGCCCGACGATCGGGGCGATCTGCCAGAGGCGCAGGCGGCGTTGCGGGCGCAGTTCCACCTCGAACTCGGCCGCGGAGGCGGCCGTGGCCTCGGTGGGGTCGGGGGCGTCCGGGCCGTCGGGGGTCAGGCGCGCGGGCTCGGCGGGCAGCCCGAGCCCGTCGGCTCCGTCGAGCCCGTCCGGTACGCCGGGACCGGCCGGTGCGTCCGGTCCGTCCAGGGCGGCGCGGACGGGCGCCGCGCCGGGACCGTGCGGTCCTGCGGGACCGCCGGGCGGTACCGGACCGGCTTCCCGCCGGATCTGGTCGCCCCGCCCGGTGTCACGAGGGCCGGCCTCCATCGCCACGCGCCCTCCCACTCGGACTTCGTACGTCGCCGTTCACCACCGGTGACGGTACCGGCGGAAGTTTGATGATGGCACGCCACGACGCCCCGGACAGGCGCCCGGGGCGTCCCGATGCCATGACGTGATCAGGCTGTGACCGCTCGTTCGACCAACGACCGGGCGAGTCCGGGGAGTTCCCGCCGGTCAGCGGCGGCTCCGCTGAGCCAGTGCACGCGTGGGTCGCGGCGGAACCAGGAGTCCTGGCGGCGGGCGAACCGCTTGGTCGCCCGGACCGTCTCGGCCCGTGCCTCGTCCTCGGTGCACCCGCCCGCGAGCGCCGTCAGCACCTGCTGGTAGCCCAGGGCCCGGGAGGCGGTGACCCCCTCGCGCAGCCCCTGGGCCTCCAGCGCGCGGACCTCGTCCACCAGCCCGTCCTCCCACATCCGGTCGACCCGCAGCGTGATCCGCTCGTCGAGCTCGGGGCGGGCCACGTCGACGCCGATCTGCACCGTGTCGTAGACGGAGTCGTGGCCGGGCAGGTTGGCGGTGTACGGCTGCCCGGTGATCTCGATGACCTCCAGCGCGCGGACGATCCGGCGGCCGTTGCTGGGCAGGATCGCGCGGGCGGCGGCGGGGTCGGCGGCGGCGAGCCGGGCGTGCAGGGCGCCGGGGCCGCGCAGGGTGGCCTCCTCCTCCAGCCGGGCCCGGACCTCCGGGTCGGTGCCGGGGAACTCCATGGCGTCCAGGGCGCCGCGCACGTAGAGCCCGGAGCCGCCGACGAGGACCGGGGTGCGGCCCTCGGCGAGCAGCTTGTCGATCTCGGCGCGGGCGAGGCGCTGGTACTCGGCGACGCTCGCGGTCTCGGTGACGTCCCAGACGTCGAGGAGGTGGTGGGGGACCCCGCCGCGTTCCTCGGCCGTCAGTTTGGCCGTACCGATGTCCATCCCCCGGTAGAGCTGCATGGAGTCGGCGTTGACGACCTCGCCGCCGAAATGGCGGGCCAGGGCTACGCCCAGATCGGACTTTCCGGCCGCGGTGGGACCGACGACGGCGATGACCCGCGGGGCGGGGGCTGCTTTCCTCACCGCCCCAGTCTCGCAAACCCCACGGCATGTACCCGATCGGGTTACGTGACGGAAGGGGATCGGGGTCGTTGCCCTGGCGAGGTTCCGGCCCGGCGCAGGCCCGGTGGAGGCCGGTCCGGCCAAGGCGGAACTTCACTCGCACGAGTAACGTTATGGGAGTAGACATGGGCGTTTTTGATCGGTTTTTTCGTCGCAAGGACGCGGTTCCGGCCGAGGAGGCCGTGACCGTGCCCCCCGCGGCGGAGTCCGGACCGGCTTGCGAGGCCGGGGCCGGGCCGGCTGTGGCGGAGGTTCTGGCGGCGGAAGCCGTCGAGATCCCGAAGCAGCAGTCGGCCGAGGTGACCGCGGACAGCGGGACCGGAGAGAACGCCCGTTCGTAGCGAACGCCAACGGAAGGTGACCCATGGGCCTGCTGGACAATCTGAAGGCCAAGCTCGCGCCCGCGAAGGACAAGGTCGGTGACCTCGCGCAGCAGCACGAGGGCAAGATCGGCCAGGGTCTGGACAAGGTGGCCAAGGCCGTGGACTCCAAGACCAAGGGCAAGTACAGCGGTCAGATCACGAGCGGCACGGGCAAGGCGAAGGAAGCCCTGGGCAAGATCGCGCACAAGGACGACACCGGTGGCCCGAAGCCGCCGGCGGCTTCCTGACCATGGCGCGGGAAGGGGGGGGGGCCCCCCGGGGCCCCGCCCCCGCCCCCCTTGGGCGGCGGGTGGGTGGCGGCGCGGGCCGGCCCCCCCCCCCCCCGCGCGGCGCCCGGGGGCCCGCCCCCCCCCGGGGGGGGGGGGGGGGGGCCGCCCCCCGCCCGCCCCCCCCCCCCCCCCCCGGCGGGGGGGGGGGGGGCCCCCCCCCCCCCCCCCCCCCCAGGACCGGTCAGGACCAGGTGGCGACGAAGTAGCCGACCCCGTACGGGGCGTCCTCGTACAGCAGCCGGCCGCCGAGCCCCGCGCCCTCTGCGGCGCCCGCCAGGACCTGCCAGGGGGCCCGGCCCGCGGCCTTGAGCTCGTGGGCGAGCACGGGCTCCAGGGCGGCGAGGGCGGCGGTGTCCGCGGAGCCCAGGGCGCGGGCGGCGGCGGCGTCGAAGGCGGCGGCGCGGTCGTCGAGGTAGCCGGGGGCCTTCAGGCTCCGGCAGGCGCTGCCGTCACCCATCACGAGCAGCGCGACGCGGTCCGCGCGCGCGGCGAGTTCCCGGCCCGCCTCCAGGCACCGCGCGGTCTCCAGCGCCTCCCCGGCCCCGAACCCCTCCACGGGCGCGGAACCCCAGCGCGCGTGGTGCAGCAGCCAGGCGCCCACGGCGAGCGGGGCGGGCAGCAGGCGCGGCCCCTCCTCGCCCTCCCCGAGCTGGACGGGGCCCGGCTCCCCCAGGTGGACGCCGGTCTCCGCGCCGAAGCCCCGGAAGCTTCCGCGGGAGCCCTGCGGGTAGGGGCCCTGATGGTCCGGGTCGGCGGCGCCGACCACGACCAGCAGGTCGGGGCGGGAGGCGGCGAGGACCGCGAGCGCGTCGGAGCAGGCGGTACGGGCCGCGGCGAGTTCGGCGGCGGCGCCCGCGGCGACCTCCGGCACGAGCAGCGGTGGGGCGGGGCAGACAGCGGCGGCTACGAGCATGATCCGCAGCCTAGCGCCGCGCCGGGCGACGTTCGCCCCGTCGCGGCGTCCGGCACGCACTCCCGCCGCACCGGGACCACGCACCGGACGCCGCTCCTCGACGGGAGAACATCGCCCGACGCGGCACAAGCGCCCGGAGCCCGTGGACCGGGGCGGCCTCACCCGGCCGGCCCCGGGCCCGCGGCCCGGACCACGGACCGGGTCCGGGCCGGGACGGGCGGCGGGCCGGGACGGGTCCGGGACGGGCGGCGGGGGTCAGGACGCGGGCGCCGCGCAGCCGCCCGTCGTGACCGGGAGCGGGGCCGGGACGCCGAGGGTCGGGATGCCGAGCATCACCCCGGCCGGCTGGGCCGGGGCGGCGTTGCGCTTCTCCCAGGCGTCCCCGGCGCGGGTGCGGCGCACGGACAGGGTCGGGCCCTCGGCCAGCAGGTGGTGCGGGGCGGCGTAGGTGATGTCCACGGTGACCACGTCACCCGGGCGGACCTCGGCCTGCGGCTTGGTGAAGTGCACCAGGCGGTTGTCGGGGGCGCGGCCCGAGAGGCGGGCGGTGGCGCCGTCCTTGCGTCCCTCGCCCTCCGCGACCATGACCTCCAGCATGCGGCCGACCTGCTTCTTGTTCTCCTCCCAGGAGATCTCCTCCTGGAGGGCGACCAGGCGCATGTAGCGGTCCTGGACGACCTCCTTGGGGATCTGCCCGTCCATGTCGGCGGCGGGGGTGCCGGGCCGCTTGGAGTACTGGAAGGTGAACGCGTTCGCGAAGCGGGCCTCGCGCACGGCGTGCATGGTCTGCTGGAAGTCCTCCTCGGTCTCGCCGGGGAAGCCGACGATGATGTCCGTGGAGATCGCGGCGTGCGGGATGGAGGCGCGCACCTTCTCGATGATCCCGAGGAAACGCTCCTGCCGGTACGAGCGGCGCATCGCCCGCAGGACCGTGTCCGAACCGGACTGGAGCGGCATGTGCAGCTGCGGCATCACGTTCGGGGTCTCGGCCATCGCCGCGATCACGTCGTCCGTGAAGTCGCGCGGGTGCGGGGAGGTGAAGCGGACCCGCTCCAGGCCCTCGATCTGCCCGCAGGCCCGCAGCAGCTTGCTGAACGCCTCCCGGTCGCCGAGGTCGGAGCCGTAGGCGTTGACGTTCTGGCCGAGCAGGGTGATCTCGCAGACGCCCTCGGCGACCAGGGCCTCCACCTCGGCGAGGATGTCGCCGGGGCGGCGGTCCTCCTCCTTGCCGCGCAGCGCCGGGACGATGCAGAAGGTGCAGGTGTTGTTGCAGCCGACGGAGATCGAGACCCAGGCCGCGTAGGCGGACTCGCGCCGGGTCGGCAGCGTGGAGGGGAACGCCTCCAGCGACTCGGCGATCTCGATCTGCGCCTCCTCCTGGACGCGGGCGCGCTCCAGCAGGACGGGCAGCTTGCCGATGTTGTGCGTACCGAAGACGACATCGACCCAGGGGGCCCGCTTGACGATCGTGTCGCGGTCCTTCTGCGCCAGGCAGCCGCCGACGGCGATCTGCATGCCGGGGCGCCTGGTCTTCATCGGGGCGAGCCGGCCGAGGTTGCCGTACAGCTTGTTGTCGGCGTTCTCACGGACGGCGCAGGTGTTGAAGACCACCACGTCGGCGTCGCCGTCGGAGCCCTCGGGTGCGCGGACGTAGCCCGCGTCCTCCAGCAGACCGGACAGCCGCTCGGAGTCGTGCACGTTCATCTGGCACCCGTAGGTGCGCACCTCGTAAGTTCCCTTAAGGTCCACTGCCCGGCTCCGGTCGCTGCTGCTGGTCATGGAACAAGGGTAGGCGGTAGCCGGCGGCCCTCCGTTCCCGCAGGCGTCCGGGCCGTGACAGGAGGGCGGGCGGGTGGCAGGATCGCCGCCATGCCTCTCGCCCCTCCCCGGCCGTCCGGGACATCCAGGATGCCCCGGACACCCCGGGGCGGCGGGCGCCGTGCCCTGCGGGCCCTGGTGGCCGTGGTGGCCGCGCTCGGGGCGCTGCTGTGGTGGCTGAGCCCCTTGGGGGCTCCCGGGCCCGAGGGCGCGCTGACCTTCAGCACGGGGGTGCGTACGGGGGTCTACCACCGGTACGGCGAGCTGCTGGAGCAGGCGCTCGCGCGGGAGATGCCGGAGGTCGCCGTCCGGCTGGAGACCAGCGAGGGTTCGCAGCAGAACCTGCGGCGGGTGGCCGCCGGGGAGGCGGACTTCACCGTGGCGACGGCGGACGCGGTCGCCCAGTACCAGCTCGACCGCAAGCCCGGCGCCGAGCGGCTGCGCGGCTGCGCGCGGCTCTACGACGACTACATCCAGCTGGTGGTGCCCGCCGGGTCCCCGGTGCAGTCGGTACGGGACCTGCGCGGGAAGCGGGTGGCGGTCGGGCAGAGCGGGTCGGGGGTGCGGCTCATCTCGGAGCGGCTGCTGACGGCGGCGGGGCTGGACCCGGCCGCGGACGTCACCCCGGTCTCCCTCGGCATCGACACCGTGCCGGCCGAGCTGGAGGCCGGGCGGATCGACGCGTTCTTCTGGTCCGGCGGCCTGCCCACGAGCGCGGTGCGCGAGCTGTCGGAGCGGTTCGCGATACGGCTCGTGCAACTCGGTGACCTGGTCGAGCCGCTGCAGGCGGGCGGGGGCCCGGCGCGCTACTACCGGGCGGCGGTGATGCCGCAGGACGCGTACACCTGGGCGCGCAACACCTCGGCCGTGGCGACGCTGGCCGTCCCGAACCTGCTGGTGACGCGGGAGGACACCGGGGACGAGCTGACGGAACGGTTCACGCGGACGGTGATCCTGAGCCGGGACGGCATCGGGGACGAGGTGCACGCGGCGCAGCTGGTGGACCTGCGGACGGCGATCTACACCGATCCGCTGGAGCTGCACGAGGGCGCGCGCCGCTACTACCGGTCGGTCAAGCCCTGACGGCCGGGCCGCCGGATCACCGGGCCGCCGGCCTCCGGGGTCACCCGCCGGGCAGGAGCACGGCCGCCGAGGCGGCGGCGCCGATCAGGCCCGCGTCCGTGCCCAGGGCCGCCGGGACCACCCGGAGCCCCTGGACGAAGGAGAGCGCGGCATAGCGTCCGAGGTGGGCGCGGACCGGACCGAAGAGGGTCTCCCCGGCGGCGGCGACCCCGCCGCCGATGACCGCGATGTCGGTCTCCACGAGGGTCGCGGTGGCCGCGACGGCGGCGGCCAGGGCGCGGCCGGCCCGGTCGAAGGCGGCCAGGGCCACCGGGTCGCCCGTCCGGGCCGAGGCGGCCACGCCCGCCGCCGTGGGGTCGTCCGCCGGGGTCCAGCCGTGGGCGAGGGCCCAGCGGGCGATGGCCGTGCCGGAGGCCAGGGACTCCACGCAGCCGTGGCCTCCGCAGGCGCAGGGCTCGCCGTCGAAGTCCACACTGATGTGGCCGATGTGCCCCGCGTTGCCGGTGGGGCCGGTGTGGAGCCGGTTGTCCAGGACGAGGCCGCCGCCGACGCCCGTGGAGACCACCAGACAGAGGGCGTTGGCGTGGCCCCGGGCCGCGCCCAGCCAGTGTTCCGCCGCCGTCATGGCCACGCCGTCGCCCACGAGGACGGTGGGGAGGGTGGCGCCGTGGCGGGCCAGCTCCGCCGCCACCCGGTCCCGGACCGGGAACCGCCGCCACGCCCCGATGTTGACCGGGCTGACCGTGCCCCGGGCGGTGTCCACCGGGCCCGCGCTGCCGATGCCGCAGCGGACCGCCGAGGGCCAGGCCGGGTCCGCGGCGAGGACGGCGACGACCTCCGCGACCGCCGCCATCACCCCCTCGGCGTCGGTGGTGCGCGGGGTCGGGCGGCGGACCGTGGCCGTCATCGTGCCGCCGGGACCGACCAGGGCTCCGGCGATCTTCGTGCCGCCGATGTCGATCGCCACCGTCGGGCCGGTGGCCGCCGCCCTCGGGGCGGGCGGGTCGGGGCGGTGCGTGGTCACGTCGGCGGCTCCGGGGAGGGGTCGGGGGTTCCAGTGTGCGGGCGGCGGGGACGGGCCCGGACTCCGGCCCGTGGACGAGGCGCGCGCACGCTCCGCCCCGGCCGGCCCGGGGTCAGGAGGCGTGCGGGCCGGTGCGCGGGACGGACACCGTCACGCGCAGCCCGTGCGGCGGGTTCGTCCCGTACGCGAGGGAGCCGCCGCCCGCGGTGAGCAGGGCGCGGGAGATCGAGAGGCCGAGCCCGGAGCCCCGGACGTTCTGGTGCCGGCCGCTGCGCCAGAACCGGTCGCCGACGCGGAGCAGCTCCTCCTTGGTCAGCCCGGGTCCCCGGTCGGCGACGACGACGCGCGCGCACCGCCCGGCCGCCGAGACGGCGACCTCGACCTCCTCCCCGGCGGGGGTGAACTTGAGGGCGTTGTCGATCACGGCGTCGAGCGCGCTGGAGAGGGCGATGGGGTCGGCCCAGCCCGTGACGGCGGCCCGGCCCGTCGCGGTGAGCCGGACGCCCTTCTCCTCGGCGTACGGGCGCCAGGCGGCGACCCGCTCGGCGGCCAGCGCCCCGATGTCGGTGAGGCTGATCTCAGCACTGGCGTGCTCGGCCAGCGCCAGGTCCAGCAGGTCGTCCAGGACCTGGGCGAGGCGTTTGCCCTCGGTGCGCACGGAGGCGATCTCCTCGTTGCCCTCGGGCAGTTCGAGGGCGAGCAGTTCGATCCGCAGGAGCAGCGCGGCGAGCGGGTTGCGCAGCTGGTGGGAGGCGTCCGCCACGAACGCCCGCTGCTGTTCCAGCACCTCTTCCACGTTGTCGGCCATCTCGTTGAACGAACGGGCCAGGCGGCGCAGTTCCGGTGGCCCCCCGGAGGCGGCGACCCGGGAGTTCATCCGGCCGGTGGCGATGCCGTGGGCGGCGGCGTCCAGGGTCCGTACGGGTTTGAGCACCCAGCTCGTGAGCCGCAGGGCGGCGCCGAAGGCGACGAGCATGGCGGCGGCGAGCCCGCCCGCGATCAGCAGCCAGCCCTCCAGGATCCGGCCGCGCATCAGGTCGGTCGGCGACTCGGTGGCGACGACCGCGACCACGTCCCCGTCGAGGACGACCGGTGAGGCGACGAGGAGCCGGCCCTGGGTCTGCCAGGGCCACACCTGGGGCGGGTCGTGGCTGCGCCGCCCGGCCAGCGCGTCCTTGAAGGCGCGCCGGGCCTGCCCGTCGTCGGGCAGCCCCCACCAGCCGGGAGAGCGGACCATGGCGTTGTCGTCGCGGTAGAAGATGCCGACGCGGATGCCGTACAGCTCCTGGTAGCGGGCGAGTTCGAGCTGGAGGGTCTGGCGGCGCTCGTCCGCGCCGGCCCCGCCGGAGCCCTCGGCGTCGACGACGAACTGGGCGAGGGCGGCGAAGCGGGCGCTGTCGTCGATCCGGTCGACCACCACGTGCTGCTGCTGTCCGGCGGCCAGGCTCACGGCGAGCGGGAGACCGAGCGCGAGCAGGGCACCCGCCATCAGGACGACGAGCAGCGGGAGCAGCCGGGCGCGCACGGCGGGACCGCTAGCGGGCGGCCGGGGTGACGAGCCGGTAGCCCACCCCCCGGACGGTCTCGATGAGGGCGGGCAGCGCGAGCTTGGAGCGCAGCGAGGCGACGTGGACTTCGAGGGTGCGCCCGGTCCCCTCCCAGCTGGTGCGCCACACCTCGCTGATGATCTGCTCCCGGCGGAAGACGACGCCGGGCCGCTGGGCGAGCAGGGCCAGCAGGTCGAACTCCTTGCGGGTCAGGGGCACGTCGCAGCCGTGCACGCTGACCCGGCGGGTGGGCAGTTCGATGCTGACGGGGCCGAGCCGGACCAGGGCGGGCGTGCCGGTCCCGGCGGCCGCGGCCTCCTCGGAGGGGCCGGTGCGGCGGGCGACGGCGTGGATGCGGGCGAGGAGTTCGCCGGTGTCGTAGGGCTTGACGACGTAGTCGTCGGCGCCCATGTTCAGGCCGTGGATGCGGGAGCGCACGTCGGCCCGCGCGGTCACCATGATCACGGGGGTGGTGGTGCGCTTGCGGATCTTGCCGCAGACCTCGTAGCCGTCCTGGTCGGGCAGGCCGAGGTCGAGGAGGACGACCCCGAAGGGCGGGGCGGAGGCCGGCAGCAGCGCCCGCAGGGCCTCCTCGCCGCTGCGGGCGTGGGTCACCTGGAAACCGTGCCGGGCGAGGATCGCGGACAGGGCGGCGGCGACGTGGTCGTCGTCCTCGACCAGCAGCAGTCTCACGGCGTCCCCTTCCCGTTCTTGCTCGTCGTTGCTTCTTGCTTGTCGTTGCTTGCCGACTTCTTGCGCTTCTTGGCTTCTTCTCGTCGCGCTCGTGCCCGTGTCTCGTCGCGCTCGTGGTCGCGCCGGCGTTCCCCGGGCGTCCTGCGGCCCGTTCGTTCCCGGCCACCTTGCATCCACGCCGATACGGACTCCCACGTCAAGGGGGTCGGGGCCCGGTGCGGCTTCCGTTATCCACCCGGTACGAGCACAGGGGTCGCAGGTACGGAACGTATCCGGGCGAGGCCGGATCGTTATCCTCAATTCTCCCTCAGATGTGGTGACGGTGTCCCCACCTCGTCACTACTGTCCTCCCAACCGAGGAGGACGGAGCAAGAAGCCGATGAGCGGAGTATCAGTGACCAAGGACGTGCAGGACGCGGCCGGTGCCGCGGACGGCCTGGTCGTACTGAGCGACGTCAACAAGCACTTCGGCGCGCTGCACGTGCTTCAGGACATCGATCTGAGCATTGCCCGCGGTGAGGTCGTCGTCGTGATCGGTCCCTCGGGATCGGGCAAGTCCACGCTGTGCCGGACCATCAACCGCCTGGAGACGATCGACTCGGGCACCATCACGGTCGACGGCCGGGAGCTGCCCTCGGAGGGCAAGGAGCTGGCCCGGCTGCGCGCCGATGTCGGCATGGTCTTCCAGTCGTTCAACCTGTTCGCGCACAAGACGGTGCTGCAGAACGTGATGCTGGGCCAGCTCAAGGTCCGCAGGACGGAGCAGGCGGCGGCGCTGGAGAAGGCGCGGTCGCTGCTGGACCGGGTGGGCGTGGGCTCGCAGGCCGACAAGTACCCGGCGCAGCTCTCGGGCGGCCAGCAGCAGCGCGTGGCCATCGCCCGCGCGCTGGCCATGGACCCGAAGGTGATGCTCTTCGACGAGCCCACCTCGGCGCTCGACCCGGAGATGATCAACGAGGTGCTGGAGGTCATGCAGCAGCTCGCCCGGGAGGGCATGACGATGGTCGTGGTCACGCACGAGATGGGCTTCGCCCGCTCCGCGGCCAACCGGGTCGTCTTCATGGCCGACGGGAAGATCGTCGAACAGGCCACGCCCGAGCAGTTCTTCAGCAACCCGCGCAGTGACCGCGCCAAGGACTTCCTGTCGAAGATCCTGCACCACTGAGGGCCCGGCCCGGCGGTCGCTCCCGTTCCACAGGACGGACGACCGCCGGGGCCGTTCCCGTAGGCGGTGCGTCTCGCCGCATTCGTCGCTCGTCGTCCCACACCGTCTCATCCGAGGGAAGTTCACCATGAAGGTTTTCAAGACCGGTGCGGTCGCGGCCGCCGTCGTCGCCCTGGCCCTGACCGCGACCGCCTGTGGCGGTAGCAGCACCAGCGGCAAGGCCGAGGGCGGCGAGACCGGTGGCGCCAAGAAGGACAAGGTCGTCATCGGCATCAAGTTCGACCAGCCGGGCGTGGGCCTGAAGACCCCCGAGGGCACGTTCACCGGTTTCGACGTCGACGTCGCGACGTACGTGGCCAAGGAGCTCGGCTACCAGCCGGACCAGATCGAGTTCAAGCAGGCGATCAGCGCCCAGCGCGAGACCCTCATCGCCAACGGTGACGTGAAGTTCATCGTCGCGAGCTACTCGATCACCGACAAGCGCAAGGAGAAGGTCGACTTCGCCGGCCCGTACTTCCTCGCCCACCAGGACCTGCTGGTCCGCGCCGACGAGAGCACCATCACCAAGGCCGAGGACCTGAACAAGAAGAAGCTCTGCTCGGTCACCGGCTCCACCTCGGCGCAGAACGTCAAGAAGACGCTGGCCCCCGAGGCGGACCTCCTGGAGCTCCAGGGCTACTCGGAGTGCCTGACCGGTCTGGAGAACAAGACCGTCGACGCGCTGACCACGGACAACTCGATCCTGGCCGGTTTCGCCGCGCAGGAGAAGAACAAGGGCAAGTTCAAGCTGACCGGGCTGAGCCTGAGCAACGAGAACTACGGCATCGGTCTGAAGAAGGGCGACAAGGAACTCCAGACCAAGATCAACGCCGCGCTCAAGAAGATGGCCTCGGACGGCGCCTGGGAGGCGGCCGTGACGAAGAACTTCGGCCCGGCCGGCTACAAGAGCGAGCCCGCCCCGCAGATCACCGAAGGCAGCTGATTCCCCGGTGAGGTGGGGGGCCCCCCCCCCCGGGGGGGCGGGGGGGCCCCCCCCCCCCCCCCCCGGGGGGGGGGGCGGGGGGCGGGTTGTTGGTTTTTGTGTTTTTGGGGTGGGGGCAGGGAGGCGGGCTC
>NZ_JBITDK010000019.1:98984-131431 GCF_044454165.1 Streptomyces sp. NPDC051567
CCCGCCCGCGCGGGGGGCTGGTGCTCTGAGCCCCCCGGCGCCCCCGGCGGCGCCCCCCCCCCCCCCCCCCCCCCCCCCCCCCCCCCCCCACCTCACCGGCCATCCTGGGGAGAGCGCAGGGCATCGTGTTCGATTTTCTTGATTCGGGGCAGTACGACCTGCTCGGAGCCTTCTGGGTGACGGTTCAGCTCACCCTCTACTCGGCCGTGGCATCCCTGGTCTGGGGCATCGCCCTGGCCGGGATGCGGGTCAGCCCGGTCCCGCTGCTGCGGACCTTCGGCACCGCGTACGTCCACGCGGTGCGCAACACCCCGCTGACCGTGCTGGTCATCGCCGCCTCGCTGGGTCTGAGCCAGACCCTCGACATCAGCCTGGGCGGCGGCACCTTCAAGGAGACCGGGTTCCGGCTCGCCGTCCTCGCGCTGAGCGCCTACACCGGCACCTTCGTCTGCGAGGCGCTGCGTTCGGGCATCAACACCGTGCCCGTGGGCCAGGCCGAGGCGGCCCGCGCCCTGGGGCTGGGCTTCGTCCAGGTACTCACCCTGATCGTGCTGCCCCAGGCGTTCCGGGCGGTCGTCGCACCGCTCGCCAACGTCCTGATCGCCCTCACCAAGAACACCACGGTGGCGGCGGCCATCGGCGTGGCCGAAGCGGCCCTGCTGATGAAGGAGATGAACGAGAACGAGGCCCAGGCGGTCTTCGCCGTCTTCGGGGTCTTCGCCCTCGGGTTCTGTCTGCTGACCCTGCCCACCGGCCTGCTGCTGGGCTGGGTGGCCAAGCGCGTGGCGGTGAAGCGATGAGTTCCGTGCTGTACGACACTCCCGGTCCCAGGGCCAAGGCCCGCAACTGGATCTACACGGGCGTCTTCCTCGTCCTGGCCGGACTCGGCCTGTGGTGGGTCCTGGCCGTCATGGCGGACAAGGGCCAGCTCGACGCGGCCAAGTGGACGCCCTTCGTCACCGACGGCAAGATCTGGACGACCTTCCTGATCCCCGGCCTGCTGGAGACGCTCAAGGCCGGCGTGATCGCCATGGTCATCGCGCTCCCGCTGGGCGCCCTGCTCGGCATCGGACGCCTCTCCGACCACGCCTGGGTCCGGGTTCCGGTCGGCGCCGTCGTCGAGTTCTTCCGCGCCATCCCGGTGCTGATGCTGATGCTGTTCGGCTTCGCCCTGTACTCGCAGTTCACCGACATAGCCTCCGACTTCCGGCCGCTCTACGCCGTGGTCACCGGCCTGGTCCTGTACAACGCCGCCGTGATCGCCGAGATCGTCCGGGCCGGGGTGCTCTCCCTGCCCCGGGGCCAGACCGACGCGGCCAAGGCCATCGGCATGCGCAAGGGCCAGACCATGGTCCACGTCCTGATCCCGCAGGCCGTCACGGTGATGCTGCCCGCCCTGGTCAGCCAGCTCGTGGTGATCCTCAAGGACACCGCGCTCGGCGGCTCCCTGCTCGGCCTGAACGAACTCCTGTCGATGAACCGGCAGATCTCGGCGAACTACAGCAACACCATCGCGACCCTCGTCGTGATAGCCGTGCTGTACATCGTCGTGAACTTCGCCCTCACCTCCTTCGCCTCCTGGCTGGAGGGACGGCTGCGCCGCTCCAACAAGAGCACCGGCACCGCCTCCGGTACCGCCACCGAGGCGGCCAAGGCCGACTCCATGGCGACCGGCGGCAACTCCGGCGGCTGACGCGGAGCCGTCCGGCCGACGCGGCGGACGTGGTGCGGCGCAGCTCTCGCGCCGCACCACGAGCGCGTCCGGCCCCCGGGCGTCACTTGACGCAGGCACCTCCAGTGGGTTGCATACACTCTGTGATCACATACCGGACACCGGGAGCCACCTCATGGACCCGGTGATCGTCGTCGGCGCGGGGCCCGTCGGACTCTCCCTCTCCCTCGCCCTGGCCTGCCAGGGCGTGCCCAGCGTCGTCCTCGACGAAGGGCCCGGCAAGGACGAACCCCGCCCGGCCCGCACCGTCGTCCTGCACGCCGGCCCGGCGGCCATGACGCACCGGCTGGGCTGCACGACCCTGCGCGACGAGGGGACGCACTTCGCGGCCTGGCGCACCATGCGGCGACGCCGGCCCGCCCAGCGGATCACCTTCGAGGACCACCCGGCCCCCCTGCACCTTCCGCAGCACGCCCTGACGCGCGGGCTGCGCGCCGCCGTCGCCGCGCAGCCCCTGGTCCAACTGGTCACCGGCACCCGGCTGGACGCCCTGGAGCAGGACGGCCACGGCGTCACCGCGCACACCCGGGGCACCGAGACCACCTGGTGGCGCGGGAGCCACCTGGTCGGCTGCGACGGCGCCCGCTCCACCGTCCGCAAACTGCTCGGCATCCGCTTCCCGGGCCGCAGCGCCGTGGAACGGCACGCCGTGGCCGCGCTGCGCACCGAACTCCCCTGGCCCGGCGAAGCGCTGCTGCACCACAGCCCGCCCCGCGAGGTCACCGCCCGGCCGCTGCCCGACGGGGTGTGGCGGCTGGACTGGCTCCTCCCGCCCGGCGACGACCTGGTGACCCCGGACGCGCTGGTGACCCTCGTCCGGGACACGCTCGCGGTGTGGTGCGGGGGCACGACACCCCCCTACGGCCTCCTCGACACCGGGGTCCACACCCTCCACCACCGCCTGGCCCGGCGCTGGCGCGACGGCCGCGCCTTCCTGGCCGGGGACGCGGCGCACCTGCTGGGCGCGCTCGGCACCCAGGGGGTCCAGGAGGGGCTCCGGGACGCCGAGAACCTGGCCTGGAAGCTCTCCCTGGCCTGGCACCAGGGGGCCTCCGAAGCCCTGCTCGACAGTTACGAGGCCGAGCGCCGCACGGCGGTCGCGGCCCGGCTGCGCGCCGCCGACCAGGCCATGCCCGTCCTGCGCGGCGCGGGCGGAATCCGCACCTACCTGCCCGGCGCCGCCCGGACCGGTGAACTCCGCCTCACCGACGGCCACCTGGGGCGGGGCCCGCTGGGCGCGGAGCCCTCGTACGCCCCGCCGATGACCGCGCACGAGGTCCCGGTCGAGACGGAGCCGGGCGCTCCGGTGGCCGACGTCCCGGTGACCGCGCCCGACGGCTCGACCGTGCCGCTGCGGGACCTGCTCGGGCGGGGCCGGCCGCTGGTGCTCCTGGTCGCCCCGGGCACCGGGGTCTGGGACCGGCGGCACTGGCTGAGCGCCGGTCTGATGCCCCGTCTCGCGGAGGCGGTGGAGGCCCTTCCGGTCCGCGCCGACCTGGTGGTGGCGGACGGCTACCCGGGGGCCCCGGCGCACACCGTGCTCCTGATCCGCCCGGACGGGCACCTGGCGGCGACCTTCGCGGGGGTCCGCCCGGCGGAGCTGTACGAGGCGGCGGACGCCGTCCGCGCGGGCGCCCCGGAGCCGTTGCCCTCGCCCGCCCCGTTCACGACACCCACGCCAGTGATCGATTGACCCTCCGTCGGACTCGTGGTTCACTCGCCGACATGACCGGCAACAACGTGCGCCTGTGGCGGAGGGTCCATATGGACCTGCTCCGCTACGCGGGCTGCGTGTGTCGCCCTTCCTGCTGATTCGCCCTCCCTTCCGCGCGCCCCGCGCCGTCACCGGCCCGCGCGCGCCTCCGCGAACCCAGGAACGGTCCCCTCCCATGTCTGCACCCGCGTACGTCCCCGTACCCTCCGTCGCCCCGGCCACCGGCCCCACGGCCGCCGAGCTCCTCGACTTCGCCCTCCGCACGGCCGCCGACCCCGAGGTGGTGGGCGCGCTGCCGCTCGACCCGGAGGGCCGCACCTGGATCCGGCTCGACGGTCCCGCCGGCAGCGAGGCGTGGCTGATCGGCTGGCCGCCGGGCGCCGGCACCGGCTGGCACGACCACGCCGAGTCCCGGGGCGCGTTCGCCATCGCCCGGGGCCGCCTCACCGAGCACTCGCTGGCCGTCCGGCTGCCCTCGGAGGGGTGGCGTTCCCTGCACCTCACCTCCGGGCTGGACCGCAGCCGCGACCTGGCGGCGGGCTCCGGGCGGGCCTTCGGCGAGCACCACGTGCACGAGGTCCTCAACGAGTCCCCGGGCGAGCACGCGGTCTCGGTCCACGCGTACTACCCGCCGCTCCCGCTGATCCGCCGTTACGGCCGCAGCGGGCCCGTGCTCACCCTGGAGCACGTCGAGCGCCCGGCGGACTGGCAGTGAGCGCCCCGACCGGCATCGACGAACTGCTGGAGCGGGTCCGCGCGGGCTACACCCGGCTGACCCCGCGGGAGGCGTACGCCGCCTCCCGCGCCGGGGCCCTGCTGGTGGACATCCGCTACCAGGCCCTGCGCGAGCGCGACGGCCTGATCCCGGGCGCGGTGGTGATCGAGCGCAACGAGCTGGAGTGGCGCCTGGACCCCCGCGGCTCCCACCGCATCCCGCAGGCGACCGGCCACGACCTCCAGGTGGTGGTGGTCTGCAACGAGGGCTACGCCTCCTCCCTGGCCGCGGTCTCCCTCCACGCCCTGGGCCTCCGCCGCGCCACGGACCTGACCGGCGGCTTCCAGGCCTGGCGCGCCTCGGGCCTGCCCACCACCGCCCCGTGACCCGTCGGCCCCCGTCCTGACCCGTCGGCGTCCGGGCAGGGGGCAGCGGCGCGGGGTACGCGGGCGGGTCCCCCGCCACACCTGGGCCCGGCGCGCGGTGACCACGGGCCGGTGCGGGGGGCCGGTGTCACCACAGGCCGGCCGGGCCCCCGTACCGCTCCGGCCGGGCGGGCCCGCTCCCCCGGGCGGGCCCCCGCCTCACCTCGCGGGGGCGCCCGGGTGGCGACGGGGCGTCATTCCCCGGGGTGCCCCAGCTCCTCGGCGTCCTCGCCCTCCGCCTCCAGGGCCCGTCTCACCACCCGCAGGGCCATGCCCTCCGGGTATCCCTTGCGGGCCAGCATCCCGGCGAGGCGCCGCGTCCTCTTGTCCCGCTCCAGCCCCCGGGTGGCACGGAGTCTGCGCTCCACGAGCTCGTGGGCGGTCCGTTCCTCCTGCTCGGGGTCCAGCAGTTCCAGGGCCTCCTCCACGAGGCTGCCGTGCACCCCCTTGGTCCGCAGCTCCTGGGCGAGTGCCCGCCGGGCCAGGCCCCGGCCCCGGTGGCGGGACTCGACCCAGGCCCCGGCGAAGGCGGCGTCGTCGATCAGGCCCACCTCCTCGTACCGGGAGAGGACCTGCTCGGACACCTCCTCGGGGATGCCCCGTCTGTCCAGCGCGTCCGCGAGCTGGCGCCGGGTGCGCGGCATCCCGGTGAGCAGGCGCAGACAGATCGCCCGGGCCTGCTCCTCGGGGCTCTGGGGCGGCAGTTCCCGGCGGCCTTCACGGCCGCCCCCACCGCCCCTTTCCTGCTCCCGCACGGGTCAGCTCTTGGCCACGGCGGCCTTGGCCGTCGTCTTGGCCTTCGAGGCCGGGGCGGGCACGGTCGCGGTCTCGGCGGTGGCACCGGCCGCCTCCGCACCGGTCTCGGCGGCGGCCTTGGCGTCCTTGGCGTCCTTGGCGTCCTTGCGGACACCGACGCCCAGCTTCTCCTTGATCTTCCGCTCGATCTCGTCGGCGAGATCCGGGTTGTCCTTCAGGAAGTTGCGGGCGTTCTCCTTGCCCTGGCCGAGCTGGTCACCCTCGTACGTGTACCAGGCACCCGCCTTGCGGACGAAGCCGTGCTCCACTCCCATGTCGATCAGGCCGCCCTCACGGCTGATGCCCTGGCCGTAGAGGATGTCGAACTCGGCCTGCTTGAAGGGCGGCGCGACCTTGTTCTTGACCACCTTGACGCGGGTGCGGTTGCCGACCGCGTCCGTGCCGTCCTTGAGGGTCTCGATCCGGCGGATGTCGAGCCGCACGGAGGCGTAGAACTTCAGCGCGCGGCCACCGGTGGTGGTCTCGGGCGAGCCGAACATCACACCGATCTTCTCGCGGAGCTGGTTGATGAAGATGGCGGTGGTCTTGGACTGGCTGAGCGCGCCGGTGATCTTCCGGAGCGCCTGGCTCATCAGACGGGCCTGGAGACCCACGTGCGAGTCGCCCATCTCGCCCTCGATCTCCGCACGCGGCACCAGGGCCGCCACGGAGTCGATGACGATCAGGTCGAGCGCACCGGAGCGGACGAGCATGTCCACGATCTCCAGGGCCTGCTCGCCGGTGTCCGGCTGGGACAGGATGAGGTTGTCGGTGTCGACGCCGAGGGCCTTCGCGTACTCGGGGTCGAGCGCGTGCTCGGCGTCCACGAAGGCGACGGTGCCGCCGGCCTTCTGCGCGTTGGCCACGGCGTGGAGGGTCAGGGTCGTCTTGCCGGAGGACTCCGGCCCGTACACCTCGACCACCCGGCCGCGGGGGAGCCCGCCGACGCCGAGGGCGATGTCCAGCGCGGTCGATCCCGTCGGGATGACGTCGATGGGTTCGTTCGGCTTGTCGCCGAGGCGCATGACCGCGCCCTTGCCGAACTGCCGTTCAATCTGTGCGAGCGCGGCGTCGAGAGCCTTCTCGCGGTCGGTGCCTGCCATGGGTTCCACCCGATTTGCTTGAGTCGATCGCTTCACGTCGTCGACGCTAGCGCCTGCCACTGACAACGGGCCTCCACGGCCGTCCCGGCTGTGGACAACCCATAGGAACAGACGTTCGCTTCCTCTGTCGATTTCACCCCATCCCGCGCCCCTGACCTGCGAGAACATCGGTACGGGCCTGCCGTCCGGACCGCCGACGAGCCATCCGACCACTGCCGGACGGCCACCCCTCCCCCGCACGGCCATTGCCCTGCCGGGCCGGGTGTCCCACACTCGGGACGAAACGCGCGGAGCCGGGGGGCAGCGGTGTCGGTCTGGGTTCTCATCTTCCTGGGGGTGGCCGTACCCCTCCTCGGCCTGGCCTCCGCCCACGTCCCGCTCCACCGCAGGCTCTACCCCCGCGACCGGCCGGAGCGCGCGGACCGCGCTCCGCTCACGCTCTACGAGGCCGCTTACCTGCACCGCGGCCGGCCGGGCGTCGCCGAGGTCGCGCTGACCGCCCTCCACCTGGCCGGGCGGCTGCCGGCCGAGGACGAGGACCGTCCCTCCCCCGGCCGGAGCCCCGCCGGAGCGGCTCCCCCGGACGATCCCCTCCAGGCCGCCGCCCTCGGACTCCTCGCCACCACCGCCCTCCCGCACCTGGACGGGCTCCGCATACTCCTGGCCCACTCCCCCGCCGTCACCGCGGTCGAGGACGCCCTGGTCGGACGGGGCCTCGCGGTCGATCCCCGGCTCCGCAGACGGGTCAGGCGCGTCGAGCTGGCCCGGGTGCTGTCGCTGGTCGCCGTCGGGCCGATGACGGTCGCCGCCTGCTGGGCCGACACGCTCGGCGGGCAGGGCAACGGCTCGCGCCCCCTGGTCGCCTTCCTCACGCTCGTGCTGGTGACGGTGGTGCTCAGCCGGTTCTCGGGGCCCGCGCGTCCCGAGGTCCACGCCACGGAGACCGGCCGGCGGCGCGGCCGTGAGACCTCCGTCGACGAGACGTGGGCCCCCTGGCTCGCCCCCGGGGTCCCGATACCCGCGGCGGCCTCGGACACCCTCGTCCGGGTCGCCCGCGAGGGCGTCTCCCGCCACGACGGCTCCGCGCCCCTGGCCGCCCGCCTCAGCCCCCTCGGACCCGCCCGGCCCCCTACCCGCCGCTCCGGGGCCTCCGGCTTCTCCGGTACCTCCGGCGCGGGATGCGGCAGCGGCGGGGGGTGCGGCGGCGGGGGCTGAGAGCCTGGCCCCGCGACCGGCACGAACCGCCGTCACCGGGTCAGACCGGGTCAGACCGGCTCCTCCCGCGGACCGGGCCGGGGGCCCCGCCGCCCGGGGAACCGGATGCGGTGGCGGGAGGTGGAGACCTCCGCGTCCCACGTGAGCGCGTACCGCTTCACGTACGCGCCGAGGAACGCCTGCAACGTGGCGACGGCCGGGATCGCGATGAGCGCCCCGACCGCGCCCAGCAGCGCGGTGCCCGCGATGACCGAGCCGAAGGCCACCGCCGGATGGATGTCCACGGTCCTCGACGTCAGCTTGGGCTGGAGGACGTAGTTCTCGAACTGCTGGTAGATCACCACGAACCCGAGCACGTACAGCGCGTACCAGGGGTTGACGGTGAAGGCGATCAGCATCGGCAGCGCGCCCGCCAGGTAGGTGCCGATGGTGGGGACGAACTGCGAGACCAGCCCCACCCACACCGCGAGCGCGGGCGCGTACGGGACGCCGAGCACCGCGAGCAGGATGTAGTGCGCGATCCCCGAGATCAGTGCCATCAGCCCGCGCGAGTAGAGGTAGCCGCCCGTCTTGGCGACGGCGATCTCCCAGGCCCGCAGCACCTCGGACTGCTTGGCGGGCGGCAGGACCGAGCAGAGCGCGCGGCGCAGCCGTGGCCCGTCGGCGGCGAAGTAGAAGGAGAACAGGCCGATCGTCAGCAGCCGGAAGAGGCCGCCGAGCACCGTCGTGGAGACGTCCAGGACACCGGTCGCGCTGTTCTGCACGTACTTCTGGAGCGAGTCGGAGTGGAGCAGGCTGGTCTGGATCTCCAGCCGGGAGAACTCGGTGTGGAAGGTCGTGTTGATCGAGTCGATCACCGAGTCGAGATAGCGCGGGAACCCTCCCACCATGTCGACGATCTGCCCGGCGAGCATCGAGCCGAGCAGGGTGAGGAAGCCCACGCTCGCGACGGTCACCCCGAGGAAGACGAGGAAGGTGGCGAGGCCCCGGCGCATCCCGCGGGCCGCCATCCGGGCCACGGCGGGCTCGATCGCGAGGGCGAGGAAGAACGCGATCAGGATGTTGACGAGCAGCCCGATCAGCTGGTGGAAGGCCCAGCTGCCGAGCTGGAAACAGGCGACGAGGGCCAGGACGAGCACCACCGCGCGCGGCAGCCAGCGCGGCATCCGAGCCTCGTCCCGGGCGGTGCGGCCGACCCCGGAGGGCGGTCCGTCACCGTCGTCGGGGGCGCTGTCGTCCGGTACGGGGCCGGGCTCCCGGCCCACCGGGTGCG
Source organism: Streptomyces sp. NPDC051567 (assembly GCF_044454165.1). Taxonomy (NCBI): domain Bacteria; kingdom Bacillati; phylum Actinomycetota; class Actinomycetes; order Kitasatosporales; family Streptomycetaceae; genus Streptomyces; species Streptomyces sp. NPDC051567. The sequence goes on from NZ_JBITDK010000019.1 coordinate 107,957, forward strand.
CCGGCGACGGGGGCTTCGCACCCTGGGTGAGTACGTGCTGGTCGGTCGTCTCATCGGTGGCTGCCACGGGTCCCAGTCTGGCCCACCCGGTACCGGTTCACGCAGCCAGGACGGGTTCAGCGCAGCGCGGCGGGGACGTCCATCGCCGAACACACCGCGCGCCAGACGTCCTTGGCCTCCCAGCCCGCGTCCAGCGCCTGGTGGACGGTCCGGCCGCCCAGTTCCGTCATGACGTGGTCCCGCGCGAAGGAGTCCGCGTAGCCCGCGCCGAAGTGCTCCGCCATCCGTTCCCAGAACATCGTCAACCGCATGCGTCCAGTATCCCGCCCCCACGGAACGCACCTGCCCGCCGGGCGGCGGCGACCGGCCACCACGCCCGGGCGCCCCCGACGGCCCCGGCTCCGGGCGCCCCTCCCGGCGGGGGCGTCCGCGCAGGTCCGGCCGGTTGTCAGTGGCCGGGTGCACGATGGGGGCATGGCCACTGCCGCGCTCGGTCCGTTCTCGCCCGCGACCCGTTCCTGGTTCGCGGGGGCCTTCGCCGCGCCCACCGCCGCGCAGGAGGGCGCCTGGCGGGCGATCGGGGCGGGGTCGGACGTGCTGGTCGTGGCGCCCACCGGCTCCGGCAAGACCCTGGCCGCCTTCCTCGCCGCCCTCGACCGGCTGGCCTCCACCCCGCCGCCCGCCGATCCGAAGAAACGCTGCCGGGTGCTGTACGTGTCCCCGCTGAAGGCGCTCGCGGTGGATGTGGAGCGCAATCTCCGCAGCCCCCTGACGGGTATCCGGCAGGAGTCCCTCCGGCTGGGCCTGCCCGAGCCGGAGATCCGGGTGGGCATCAGGTCCGGGGACACCCCGCCCGCCGAGCGGCGGGCCCTGGCGACCCGGCCGCCGGACATCCTGATCACCACCCCCGAGTCGCTGTTCCTGATGCTGACCTCGGCGGCGCGGGAGGCCCTGTCCGGGGTCGAGACGGTGATCCTGGACGAGGTGCACGCGGTCGCCGGGACCAAGCGCGGTGCCCATCTCGCCCTCTCCCTGGAGCGGCTGGACGAGCTGCTGCCCCGCCCGGCGCGCCGCATCGGCCTGTCGGCGACGGTCCGTCCGGTGGACGAGGTGGCCCGGTACCTCGCGCCGCGCGGCAAGGTGGAGATCGTCCAGCCGCCGTCGGACAAGGTCTTCGACCTGTCGGTGGTCGTCCCGGTGCGGGACATGGGCGAGCTGGGGGGCTCCCCCGCCACCGAGGGCCGGGAGGGCGGGGACCGGCCGTCGATCTGGCCGCAGGTGGAGGAGCGGATCGCCGATCTGGTGCAGGCGCACCGCTCCACGATCGTGTTCGCCAACTCCCGCCGCCTGGCGGAGCGGCTGTGCAACCGGCTCAACGAGATCGCCTACGAGCGCGCCCTGGGCGAGAAGCTGCCCGAGGGGCCGCCCCCGGCCGAGATCATGGCCCAGTCGGGCGCGGCGCGGGGCGCCCCGCCGCTGCTGGCCCGCGCCCACCACGGCTCGGTCTCCAAGGAGCAGCGGGCGCTGGTGGAGGAGGACCTGAAGGCGGGGCGGCTGCCCGCCGTGGTCGCCACCTCCAGTCTGGAACTGGGCATCGACATGGGCGCGGTGGACCTGGTGGTGCAGGTGGAGTCGCCGCCCTCGGTGGCCTCCGGGCTCCAGCGGGTGGGCCGGGCCGGGCACCAGGTGGGCGCGGTCTCGACCGGTGTCGTCTTCCCCAAGTACCGGGGCGATCTGGTGCAGGCGGCCGTGGTCATCGAGCGGATGCGCAGCGGGTCGATCGAGTCCCTGCGCGTCCCGTCCAACCCCCTCGACGTGCTGGCGCAGCAGCTCGTCGCGATGGTGGCGATGGACACCTGGCGGCTGGAGGACCTGCTGGCGCTGGTACGGCGGGCCGCGCCGTTCGCCGCACTGCCGGAGTCGGCGTTCACGGCGGTGCTGGACATGCTGGCGGGCCGTTACCCGTCGGACGCGTTCGCCGAGCTCAGACCGCGGGTCGTCTGGGACCGGACGGCGGGGACGGTCACGGGCCGGCCGGGGGCCCAGCGGCTGGCGGTCACCTCCGGCGGCACCATTCCCGACCGCGGCCTCTTCGGCGTCTTCCTCGCGGGCGCGGACCCGAAGAAGGGCGGCGGCCGGGTCGGCGAGCTGGACGAGGAGATGGTGTACGAGTCCCGCGTCGGGGACGTCTTCACCCTGGGCACCACCTCCTGGCGGATCGAGGACATCACCCGGGACCGGGTCCTGGTCTCCCCCGCTCCCGGGGTGCCGGGGCGGCTGCCGTTCTGGAAGGGCGACCAGCTGGGGCGCCCGCTGGAGCTGGGCCGGGCGGTCGGCGCGTTCCTCCGGGAGCTGGGCGCTCTCACCCGGGAGGAGGGCGGGCTGCGGCTGCTGGCGGCCGGTCTGGACGGCTGGGCCTGCGACAACGTCCTGGACTACCTCGCGGAGCAGCGGGAGGCCTGCGGCCACGTGCCGGACGACCGGACGATCCTGGTCGAGCGGTTCCGTGACGAGCTCGGCGACTGGCGGGTCGTCGTCCACTCCCCTTTCGGCGCCCAGGTGCACGCCCCCTGGGCCCTGGCCCTGGCCGCCCGCCTCACCGAGCGGTACGGGATGGACGCGCAGGTGATGCATGCGGACGACGGCATCGTGCTCCGCCTGCCCGATGCCGATCTGCTGGGCACGGACCTGCTGGACCACGATCCGGCATCCGTCCCGGCCTTCACCTCCGGCGGCTCCGGTTCCTCCGGCGGCTCCGGCGCTTTCGGGGCCGAGGGCGGGCCGCCCCCGCTGGGCGCGGCCGACATCGCCTTCGACCAGGGCGATATCCAGCGGATCGTCACCGACCAGGTGGGCGGCTCCGCGCTCTTCGCCTCCCGGTTCCGCGAGTGCGCGGCCCGCGCCCTGCTGCTGCCGCGCCGTAGTCCGGGCCGCCGGACCCCGCTGTGGCAGCAGCGCCAGCGCGCCTCCCAGCTCCTCCAGGTGGCCTCGGAGTTCGGCTCGTTCCCGATCGTGCTGGAAGCCGTCCGGGAGTGCCTCCAGGACGTCTTCGACGTGCCCGGTCTGACCGAGCTGATGGGGGACATCACGGCGCGCCGCGTCCGGCTGGTCGAGGTCACCACCCCGGAGCCCTCCCCCTTCGCCCGTTCCCTCCTGTTCGGGTACGTGGCCCAGTTCCTCTACGAGGGGGACTCGCCCCTGGCCGAGCGCAGGGCGGCGGCGCTCTCGCTGGACTCCCGAATGCTGGCCGAACTGCTGGGCCGGGCGGAGCTGCGCGAACTGCTGGACGCGCGGGTGCTGGAGGAACTGGAGCGCGAGCTCCAGTGGCTGACCGGGGACCGGCGGGCCAAGGACGCGGAGTCCGTGGCCGACCTGCTGCGCCTGCTGGGTCCGCTGACCGGGGAGGAACTGGCCGCGCGCGGGGCCGACCCCTCCTGGGTCACCGGCCTGGCCGCCGCCCGGCGGGCCGTCCGGGTCCGGATCGGCGGCGCGGACCACTGGGCCGCGATCGAGGACGCGGGCCGGCTGCGGGACGCGCTGGGCACCGCGCTGCCCGTGGGGGTCCCGGAGGCGTTCACGGAACCGGTGAAGGACCCGCTGGGCGACCTCCTGGCCCGGTTCGCCCGGACCCACGGGCCGTTCACCACGGACGTGGCCGCCGCCCGCTTCGGTCTGGGCGCGGCCGTCACGGAGGGCGCCCTGCACCGGCTCGCGGCGGCGGGCCGGGTCGTTCGGGGCGAGTTCCACCCGGCCGGCATCGGCCAGGAGTGGTGCGACGCGACGGTGCTGCGCAGGCTGCGCCGCCGCTCGCTGGCCGCGCTGCGCCAGGAACTGGAACCGGTCCCGCCGAGCACGCTGGCCACCTTCCTCCCCCGGTGGCAGCACCTGGGCGGGGCCCTGCGCGGTATCGACGGCCTGGCCCGTGCCGTCGAACAGCTCCAGGGAGCCCCCGTCCCGGCCTCGGCGCTGGAGCGTCTGATCCTTCCGTCGCGGGTGAGCGGCTACTCCCCCGCCCTGCTGGACGAGCTGACGGCGACCGGCGAGGTCGTCTGGGCCGGCGCGGGTGCCCTCCCGGGCAAGGACGGCTGGATCTCCCTCTACCTGGCGGAGGCGGCCCCGCTGCTGCTGCCGCCCCCTCACCCCCTGGAGCTCACCCCCCTGCACCGGGCGGTGCTGGACGCCCTGGCCGGCGGGTACGGCCTGTTCTTCCGCCAGCTCGCCGAGGCCGTCCGCGTCCGGCATCCGGAGGCGACCGACCCGGCCCTGTCCGAGGTGGTCTGGGAGCTGGCCTGGTCGGGCCGGCTGACCAACGACACCCTGGCCCCGCTGCGCTCCCTGCTGGGATCGGGCCGCACGGCCGGCGCCACCGCCCACCGGGCCCGGCGCACCGTCCCGCGCGGCCGGTACGGGACCTTGAGCGCGACGGTGTCCCGCACCGGCCCGCCCACGGTCTCGGGCCGCTGGTCCCTCCTCCCGGCCCAGGCCCCGGACCCGACCCACCGGGCACACGCCCTGGCCCGCACCCTGCTGGACCGGCACGGGGTGGTCACCCGGGGCGCGGTCGCGGCGGAGGGGGTGGAGGGCGGTTTCAGCGCGGTCTACCGGGTCCTGTCGGCCTTCGAGGACAGTGGGCGGGCCCGCCGGGGTTATGTGGTCGAGGGGCTGGGCGCGGCGCAGTTCGCGATGGACGGCGCGGTGGACCGCCTCCGGGCCGCCGAGCGGACCCCGCCCCCGCTGGAGGCGGTGGTCCTGGCCGCCGCCGACCCGGCGAACGCGTACGGAGCGGCCCTGCCCTGGCCGGAGCCCCCGGCCGGGTCCGCGCACAAGCCGGGGCGCAAAGCGGGCTCCCTGGTGGTCCTGGTGGACGGCGAGCTCGTCCTGTACCTGGAGCGTGGCGGCCGGACCCTGCTCGCCTGGCCCCCGGCGGAGGACCCCCGTCTCGCCGCGGCGACGGCCGCCCTGGCGGCGGCCTCCCGCGCGGGCACCCTCCCCTCCCTGACGGTGGAACGCGTCAACGCCGCCCCCGCCCTGACCTCCCCCCTCGCCCCGCACCTGGAGTCCGCCGGCTTCCACGCCACCCCCCGCGGCCTGCGGCTGCGCCCCTGACCCGCCCCGGCACCCCGCCCCGCCCCGACCGCGCACTCCGGGGAACCGCACCGCCCGCGACCGCCGCCGGGCGGACCATGTGCCCATGCCCGAGGGGGACAGCGTCCGGCGCACCGCGACCCACCTGCACGCCGCCCTGGCGGGCCGGCCGCCGGTCCGCTGCGACCTGCGGTCCCCCGCCCGGCCAGCGCCGACCTCACCGGCCGCACCACCCTCGGTGTCGTCCCGCGCGGTAAACACCTCCTCGCCCGCTTCGAGGGCGGCCTCGCCCTCCACAGCCACCTCCGCGTGGACGGCGCCCGGCACGTCTTCGCCGCGGGCCTGCCCTGGCGCGGCGGCCCGGCCCACGAGATCCGGGCCGTCCTCGCCACCGCGGAGCGCACCGCCGTCGGCTACCGCCTCCCCGTCCTGGAGCTGCTGCGCACCTCCGACGAGGACCGGGCCGTGGGCCACCTCGGCCCCGGCCTCCTCGGCCCGGACCGGGACGCCGACCGGGCGGCGGCCGACCTTCTCGCGGCTCCCGGGCGCCGCCCCTTGGACGAGGCCCTGCTCGACCAGCGCGACCTGGCCGGGACCGGCACCATCCACAAGGCCGAGCCCTGCTTCCTGGCCCAGGTCACGCCCTGGAGCCCGGCCGGCTCGTTCCCCGAACCGGATCTCCGCCACCTGGCCGCCGCCGCCCACCCCTGCTGGCCGCGAACGCCGGCGTGCGCCCCGGCCGCGAGCTGTTCGTCCACGGCCGCTCCCGCCACACCAGCCTCACGCACCCGTCACACACCACCGGTCACCCGTCACCGGTCACCCGAACGGGACCCACCGAACCCGCTGAACCCACCAGCCTCACCCGGCTCACCACACGACCCAGCCCCGGCAGCACCAACCCCACCACCGGCACCTTCACCACCGGCAGCCCCAGAACCGGAACCAGAACCGGAGCCAGAGCCAGAACCGAGCGACCCGGAACCGAAGGACCCGAACGAACCGGCGCTTTCACCACCAGCACCATCAGCACCCCCGACCCCACCCCCACCGGCCCCACCCCCACCGTCACCGTCCCCGGCCGATGCCCTCCGGGCCCTGCCCACCGGCCCCGGCACACAGTGGACCGGCAGCAGCCCCAGCCCCCATCCGCCCAGGGCCACCGCGCCCTCCACGAGCCCGGAGCCGGCCGGGGCCAGGGCCAGGCGCAGCACGGCCCACCACCACAGCACGCCCGCCACCAGCGCGAGGGGTATCAGTAACGGCCGCACGGCTACCTCCCAGGGGCCGGGGCCCGGACGCGCCCATCCTCCCGTACCCCCCTCGCCCCCGCACCCAGAACGGCACGGAGCCCCGGTCGGTGCGTCACGCACCGACCGGGGCTCCGGCCACACTCATAGGTCACGCACTCACGCGGCTACGACGTTCACCGCTTCCGCAGGCGCCTTGATGGTCACCCGCTCCGGCCCGACCGCGACCGAGGCCATGGAGACCGAATTGAGCATCGGGCGTACCGGTGCGGGCACCGGTTCACTTGCCGCGGCCGACTGTGCCAGCTCGGCCAGGGACAGTTCGTCACTGACCTCGCGCATCAGCTCGGACATCCGTACGTCCAACGCGTCGCAGATCGCGGAGAGCAACTCGGAGGATGCCTCCTTCTGCCCCCGCTCCACCTCGGAGAGATAGCCGAGCGAGACTCGGGCCGACGAGGAGACTTCGCGCAGAGTACGGCCCTGGCGCTGGCGCTGCCGACGCAGCACGTCACCCAGCAGGCGACGGAGCAGAATCATCGGTGGCTCCCTCCTCTGACCGTGTAGCCGCATCCTTCACGCCCCACCGTACCGCCTCGCGCCGCGGCCGTGCGGGGAGCGATGTCGTGTTCACTCAGGGCTGCAAACATCAAATCCCCCCGTTCTGTTCCGTATCCTGCCTCCGCGCATTCTCGCGGAGTTGGCTTGAGAGAAGTTCGAGCACTGTGCGTGCACTCTCCCTACGGATTTCCGTACGGGAGCCGTTCAACCTCAGCCGGACCGTTTTCCTGGCCCCCGGACCCGCCACGGCGACGAAAACCGTGCCGACCGGCTGTCCGTCCTGGGGATCGGGGCCGGCGACCCCGGTGGTCGCGATCCCCCAGGTGGCGCCCGTGACCCGGCGCACGCCGATCGCCATCTCCTGCGCGACCTGCGCGTTCACCGCGCCTTCGGCCGCCAGCAGCTCCGCGTCCACCCCGAGCAGCGTGTGCTTGAGCTCCGTCGCGTACGCCGTGACCGAACCGCGGAAGGAACGGGAGGCGCCGGGGACGGCCGTGAGTTCCGCGGCCACCGTCCCGCCGGTCAGCGACTCGGCGACGGCGAGGCTCTGGTCACTCTCCGCAAGGAGGCGCAGGACCTGCCCGGCCAGTTCGGCGGCCCCGGCGCGGTCCCCCGCACCGGCGCCCGCCCTTGCGGAATCCCCGGCCCCGTATGTCACCTCGCGGCCCGCTCCGCGGCCAGGCCCTGGCGGCGCAGCACGATCGCCTGGCGGATGTAGTCCAGGCCGGTGACGACGGTCAGCACCACGGCGAGCGCCATCACCCAGAAACGCAGGGTGGCCAGCGGACCGGTCAGCACGAGCACGTACATGCCCACCGCCGTGCCCTGGGCCAGCGTCTTCATCTTGCCGCCCCGGCTGGCCGGGATCACGCCGTAGCGGATCACCCAGAAGCGCAGCAGTGTGATCCCGAGCTCGCGCCCGAGGATCACCCCGGTCACCCACCACGGCAGTTCGCCGAGCCAGGAGAGGCAGATCAGCGCCGACCCCATGATCGCCTTGTCGGCGATGGGGTCGGCGATCTTGCCGAAGTCCGTGACCAGGTCGTACGTCCGGGCGAGGTGCCCGTCGAAGATGTCCGTGATCATGGCGACGGCGAACGCCGCCCAGGCCCAGGCCCGCCAGACGGGGTCGTACCCGCCGTCGGCCAGCAGCAGGAGGACGAATCCCGGCACGAGGACCAGCCGGATCATCGTCAGGATGTTGGCGATGTTCCACAGGCTGGCCTGGTTGACCGCCGCGGCTCCCAGCTTCGCGCCGGGCGCGGGCCGGCGGCCGGTCCCGCCCGCCGCGGACGCCGGGACTCCGGTCATCCGGCCGCCTCCTCGAACTCCAGGCCCAGGGGCTCGGCCACCAGGTCCACACCCAGGGTGGCGACCACCTTCGCCGTCACGATACGTCCGGGGACCAGGCCCGTGCTGTCCGTGAAGACGACCTGGCCGTCGGTCTCGGGCGCCTGGTGCTCGGCGCGCCCGTACGCTCCTTCGCCTTCCTCGTCCACCGCTTCCACGGTTTCGACGAGTACCTCCAGGGTCTCCCCGATCCGCTCCTCCGCGCGCTGCGAGGTGAGCTCCTCGGCGAGGCGCTGCATGTGCGCGAGCCGCTCGGCGATGGTGTCCGCGTCGAGCTTGCCCTCGTAGGTGGCGGCCTCGGTGCCGTCCTCGTCGGAGTAGCCGAAGACGCCGATGGCGTCGAGCCGGGCGTGGGTGAGGAAACGCTCCAGCTCGGCGAAGTCGGACTCCTTCTCGCCGGGGAAGCCGACGATGAAGTTGGACCGTACGCCGGCCTGCGGGGCCTTGGTGCGGATGGTGTCCAGCAGCTCCAGGAACCGGTCGGTGTCACCGAAGCGGCGCATGGAGCGCAGCACGTCGGGGGCCGAGTGCTGGAAGGACAGGTCGAAGTAGGGGGCGATCTTGGGGGTCGAGGTGAGGACGTCGATCAGTCCGGGCCGCATCTCCGCGGGCTGGAGGTAGCTGACGCGGACCCGCTCGATGCCGTCGACGGCGGCCAGCTCGGGCAGGAGGGTCTCCAGCAGCCGGATGTCGCCGAGGTCCTTGCCGTACGAGGTGTTGTTCTCGGAGACCAGCATGATCTCCTTGACGCCCTGCTCGGCGAGCCAGCGGGTCTCGCCCAGCACGTCGCTGGGGCGGCGGGAGATGAAGGAGCCGCGGAAGGACGGGATGGCGCAGAAGGAGCACCGCCGGTCGCAGCCGGAGGCCAGCTTGACGGAGGCGACGGGGCTCTTGTCCAGGCGGCGGCGCAGGGGTGCGCGCGGCCCGGAGGCGGGGGCGAGCCCGTCCGGCAGGTCGGCGGGGGCCGCCGCGGCGGGCTCCTGGGCGTGGCCGGGGAGCGCGACGTCGGCGTCCTGGCGGGCCGCCGGGCTGATCGGCAGCAGCTTGCGCCGGTCGCGCGGGGTGTGGGAGGCGTGGACGCCGCCGTTGAGAATGGTCTGGAGGCGGTCGGAGATGTCGGCGTAGTCGTCGAAACCGAGGACTCCGTCGGCCTCGGGGAGCGCTTCGGCGAGTTCCTTGCCGTAGCGCTCGGCCATACAGCCGACGGCGACGACGGCCTGGGTCCTGCCGTGATCCTTGAGATCGTTGGCTTCCAGGAGGGCGTCTACGGAGTCCTTCTTGGCGGCTTCGACGAAACCACAGGTGTTGACGACGGCTACGTCCGCGTCGGCGGCGTCCTCGACGAGCTCCCAGCCATCCGCCGCCAAGCGGCCTGCGAGCTCCTCCGAGTCCACCTCGTTACGGGCGCAGCCAAGGGTGACAAGGGCGACGGTACGGCGTTCGGGCATGGACTCAAGACTACTTCGTCCCGGCACCGGCCCCCGCCCCCGTTCCCGCCACGAAGGCCCGACAGCCGGATTCCCGGGGTGCGGCGCCGCACCCCGGGAATCCGGAACCACCTGTTCAGCTGCGGCTCAGCCCGCCTGGGCCTGCTCCTGGCCCGGGTCTTCCTTGGTGTAGGTGAGGCGTTCCACCTGTCCCGGCTGGAAGTCGTCCTTGATCTCCTTGCCGTTCACGAAGAGCTTCACGGCCCCGGCGTCGCCGAGTACGAGGTCGATGGAGTCCTTGTCGGTGAAGGTCTTGGACTGGCCCCGGGTGAGGGTGCCGTCGAAGAGGAGCCTGCCGCTGTGGTCCTTCGCGGAGATCCAGCTCTCGCCGGTGTCGGCCGTCAGGACGACCGTGACGAGGTCCTTGGGCGCGGCGGCGATGGCGCTGTCCGAGGGCTCCGGCCTGGGCGACGGGGGCGGGGAGGCCGGCTTCCCGCCGCTCTGCTTGGGGGCGGGCTGCGGGGCGGCGGCGTCCGCCGCCGGCCGCTTGGCCTGCTCGTCCCCGCCGCTGAAGGCGGTGAAGCCGACGAATCCGGTGACGGCGACGATGGCGGCGACCATGGCGGCGGTCCAGTTGGGCCGCTGCCGCTCGGGCCGGATGCGTTCGGCCTCGAACATCGGCGCGGCGGGCGTCGGGGCGGGCCGGCCCCCGTGGGCCGCGTCGTAGCTGTCGACCAGGGGCGCCGGGTCGAGGTGGACGGCGCGGGCGAGCGTGCGGATGTGGCCGCGGGCGTACACGTCGCCGCCGCACCGGGTGAAGTCGTCCTCCTCGATCGCGTGCACGATCGGGATGCGCACGCGGGTGGTGGAGCTGACCTCGTCGACGGTGAGCCCGGCGGCGATCCGGGCCTTCCTGAGCACCGTCCCGATGGACGGCCCTTCGGCGGGACGCTCGACGATGCGGTCCTCGGACCGGGCGTCGGCCGAAGTCCGCTCTTCTTCGGGGGAGTGGGAGTTGCCGATGGACACGAGGGCGCCTTTCGAGCGTGTAGCCACCTGCTGGATGCCCAGTCTAGGGGGGTGACGAAAGGGTGGGGCAACCGGAGGACGGTCTCCCTACGCCATCCGTATGGCGGGTGGAGGACCGGTCCGGGACGTCGGCTGCGGCGCCGTTCGCGGCGCTGTCGCCGTCTCTCTCAACGGGACGTGGGCCCGGGGGAAACGGTTGCCCGGCATATCGTCACGGAGGGGTCTCCCCCCGGATGACGGCGAGGACCCCGTCGAGTTCGTCGGCCTTGACCAGGACGTCCCGCGCCTTGGACCCCTCGCTGGGTCCGACGATCGCCCGCGACTCCATCAGGTCCATGAGCCGGCCCGCCTTGGCGAAGCCCACCCGGAGCTTGCGCTGGAGCATGGAGGTCGACCCGAACTGGGTGGAGACCACCAGTTCCGTCGCCTGGCACAGCAGCTCCAGGTCGTCGCCGATCTCCTCGTCGATCTCCTTGGTCTGCTTCTGCCCGACGGTGACGTCGTCGCGGAAGACGGGCGCCATCTGGTCCTTGCAGTGCTGGACGATCCCGGCGATCTCCTCCTCGGTGACGAAGGCGCCCTGCAGGCGGACCGGTTTGTTCGCCCCCATCGGCAGGAAGAGTCCGTCACCTTTGCCGATCAGCTTCTCGGCGCCCGGCTGGTCGAGGATGACCCGGCTGTCGGCGAGCGAGGAGGTGGCGAAGGCGAGCCGCGAGGGCACGTTCGCCTTGATCAGGCCGGTAACCACGTCCACGGAGGGCCGCTGGGTGGCGAGGACCAGGTGGATGCCAGCGGCGCGGGCCAGCTGGGTGATGCGGACGATCGAGTCCTCCACGTCACGCGGGGCCACCATCATCAGGTCGGCCAGCTCGTCGACGATCACCAGCAGGTACGGGTAGGGGCTGAGCTCCCGCTCGCTGCCCGGCGGCAGTTTGATCTTGCCGTCCCGGACGGCCCGGTTGAAGTCGTCGATGTGCCGGTAGCCGAAGGCGGCCAGGTCGTCGTAGCGCAGGTCCATCTCGCGGACCACCCACTGGAGCGCCTCGGCGGCCCGCTTGGGGTTGGTGATGATCGGGGTGATCAGGTGCGGGATGCCCTCGTAGGCCGTCAGCTCGACCCGCTTGGGGTCGACGAGCACCATCCGGACGTCCTCCGGCGTCGCCCGGACCATGACCGAGGTGATCAGGCAGTTGATGCAGGACGACTTGCCGGAACCGGTGGCTCCGGCGACCAGGACGTGCGGCATCTTCGCGAGGTTGGCCATGACGTAGCCGCCCTCGACGTCCTTGCCGAGCGCGACCAGCATCGGGTGGTCGTCCTCGGCCGCGTCCGCGAGGCGCAGCACGTCCCCCAGGTTGACCATCTCGCGGTCGGTGTTCGGGATCTCGATGCCGACGGCCGACTTGCCCGGGATCGGGCTGATGATCCGGACGTCCGGCGAGGCCACGGCGTAGGCGATGTTCTTCGCCAGCGCCGTGATCCGCTCGACCTTGACGGCCGCGCCGAGCGTCACCTCGTACCGGGTCACGGTCGGGCCCCGGGTGAAGCCGGTGACCTGCGCGTCGACCTTGAACTCGGTGAACACGTTGGTGAGCGAGGCCACGACCGCGTCGTTCGCGGCGCTGCGGGTCTTGCCGGGCCCGCCACGCTCCAGCAGGTCGAGCGAGGGCAGGGCGTACGTGACGTCCCCGCGCAGCTGGAGCTGTTCGGCGCGGGCCGGCAGGGGCTGGTCCTGTGGCGCGGCCTTGGTCAGGTCCGGCACCGAGAGGGTCCCGGCGGCCGCGGCGGTGGTGGCGTGCGGCTGCCCGCCCCCGGCACCCGCGCCGACGCCCGCGCCGGCCGGTGCGGGCGGTACGGACGGAACTGGGGGGACGGACGGGACGGGAGGGACGGCGCCGGGAACGGCGCCCGGCGGGTGTCCCCCGCGGGCGGCGGGCACCGGGGTGGTGGCCTCGGTGCCCGCCCGCCCGCCGGAGATCCCCTGGGTGAGGTCGGCGACCAGCGGGGACGGCGGCAGCCCGCCGTACACCACCCCGTCCAGGGCGGCGGCGGCAGCGGCGGCCACGTCGACGGCGTCCATCCCCCGGTCCGCGGCCGGTCCGCCCGGGGCCCGCCGCGGCCTGCGCCGCCTGGCGAGCGCCTCCTCCTCGGCGGCGGCGCCGGGGTCCGCCGGGTCACCGGCGCGGGCCCGCCACTGCTCCGGGTCGTGCCGGCCGGCGGCCCCGTACTCCTCGTCGTACTCGTTCGGGGCGATGACCCCGAGCCTGATGCCCAGCTTCCGCAGCCGCTGCGGGATCGCGTTGACCGGGGTCGCGGTGACCACGAGCAGCCCGAAGACCGTCAGCAGCAGCAGCATCGGCACGGCCAGCGGCGCGCCCATCGTGAAGATCAGCGGCTTGGAGGCGCCCCAGCCGATGAGCCCGCCCGCGTTCTGCATGGCGGTGGTGCCGTCGTCCCGGCCGGGCGCCCCGCAGGCGATGTGCACGAGGCCGAGGACGCCGATGGTGAGCGCGGAGAGACCGATGCCGATGCGCCCGTTGGCGTCGCTCTGTTCGGGATGGCGCATGAAACGGGCCGCCATGACCCCGAGCAGGACGGGGACGAGCAGATCCAGTCGTCCGAAGGCGCCGGTGATCAGCATCGTGACCAGATCACCGACGGGACCGGTCAGGTTCGACCAGGTTCCGGCGGCCACGATCAGCGTGAGGGCGAGGAGCAGCAGTGCCACGCCGTCCTTGCGGTGGGCGGGGTCGAGGTTCCTGGCACCCCGGCCGATCCCGCGGAAGAACGCGCCGACCCCGTGCGCGCAGCCGAGCCAGACGGCCCGCACCAGCCGCACCACACCCCCGGTGGAGGACGGCTCGGGCTTCTTCGGCGCGGCCTTCCTGGCCGGGGCGCGGCGGGGCGCCGCGGTCTTCTTCGCGGGAGCTCTGCCCGCGGGAGCCGCCTTCTTCGCCGACGCCGTCGTACGGCCGGGGCGGCCCTTCGCGGTGCCCGCGGTGCTCTGGGAACCCTTGCCGGACGTACGTGAGGCCATGGGCCCGAGGTTACCGGTGCACACCCCGGGGAACGTGCGTGCCCACCCCTTCACCCGTTCGTGTCGCCCACTCCACGCCCGCTTTGACACGCCCCTTGACGCACCCCCTCGACGCGGCCCCGGAGCTGACACACCCCCACCCGCCCCGGCCCACCGGGCCGGTGCGCGACGGCTACGGGAACCCGTACGGGACCTGTGGCGCTGCCGGGCCGTCAGCCCTGCAGCGGCAGTACCGGAGTTCCCCCGCTGGTCCCGGGCTCCAGCGCGTCGAGCGCCCGGCGCAGGCCGGTCAGTTTGCGCTCCAGGTGGGCGGCGGTCGCCACCGCCGCCGGATCGCCCGACTCCTCGCCGAGCTGCTTGGTCAGCGCCTCCGCCTGCTCCTCGACCGCCGCGAGCCGCGCGGAGAGCTCGGCCAGCAGTCCGGCCGCCTCCCTGCCGCCGTCCACGCCGTTCGAACCACCGCCGTCCAACTGGAGGCGCAGCAGCGAGGCCTGCTCCCGGAGCTGGCAGTTCTTCGTGTACAGCTCCACGAAGACCGAGACCTTGGCCCGCAGCACCCACGGGTCGAAGGGCTTGGAGATGTAGTCGACCGCGCCCGCCGCGTACCCGCGGAAGGTGTGGTGCGGACCGTGGTTGATCGCGGTGAGGAAGATGATCGGGATGTCCCGGGTCCGCTCCCGCCGCTTGATGTGCGCGGCCGTCTCGAAACCGTCCATCCCCGGCATCTGCACATCCAGCAGGATGACCGCGAAATCGTCCGTCAGCAGCGCCTTGAGCGCTTCCTCCCCCGACGACGCCCGGACCAGTGTCTGATCGAGCGCGGAGAGGATGGCCTCCAGCGCCAGCAGATTCTCCGGCCGGTCGTCGACCAGGAGGATCTTGGCCTTCTGCACCATGCCCTGTCCTCCTCGCCCCGGCATGGGGCCTCCCCGGCTCCTGGCTCCGGCCTGTACGCCGGGCCCCGCCCCAGAGAACGGCATCCTTGCGCCGTCCGTCCTTGTGCCGGTCATCGTAGCCCCAGTCCCGAGATCGCCACACCCTGTCACCGAGATGTCACTGCGCACGAAGCGGAAACGTCGCGGGAGAGCAGAAGGTTCCCCGTTTTCCGCCCTCCCACACCGCTTCGGCCGTACCGCGCCGACAAGAAGTTCCCCCGCACGCGCCGAGCGCTCACTTCTCGCGCATCCACCGCTCCATCACGGACAACAGGTGGTCGGGATCGACCGGCTTGGTGACGTAGTCGGAGGCACCGGAATCGATGGCCTTCTCCTTGTCCCCCTTCATCGCCTTCGCCGTCAGCGCGATGATCGGCAACCCCGCGAACTGCGGCATCCGCCGGATCGCCGAGGTCGTCGCGTACCCGTCCATCTCGGGCATCATGATGTCCATCAGCACGACCGTCACCTCGTCGTGCTGCTCCAGGACCTCGATGCCCTCCCGCCCGTTCTCCGCGTACAGCACCGAGAGCCCGTGCTGCTCCAGCACGCTCGTCAGCGCGAAGACGTTGCGGACGTCGTCGTCCACGATGAGCACCTGCTCACCACGGAACCCGTACGTCCGGGGCACTACGGGAAGCTCCGTATCCGGGCCGCCCCAGCCGTCCTCGCCCCGCTGACCGGGCTGCGGCCCCGACAGCGCCGGACGCGCCTCCATCTCGCTCAGCGCGTTGCGCCGCCGCAGCAGCTCCGCCCCCTCCCACCCCGTCACCTCGGCCGGGAGGGCGGCCCGCACCGGACGGGCCGCCGAGTGCGCCCCGGGCACCGCGACGGCCGGAGCCGCCGGCAGCGCGGCCCGCGCCTCCTCGGCCGACCTGCGGTACAGCTCGCCGCGCACCCCACCGGGCACCGGCGGCAGGTACCCCTGCGGCGGCAGCTCGCTCGGGTGCAACGGCAGGTAGAGCGTGAAGGTGGAGCCCCGGCCCGGCTCACTGGCCGCGTGGATCTCCCCGCCCAGCAGCCGCGCGATCTCCCGGCTGATCGACAACCCGAGTCCCGTCCCGCCGTACTTGCGGCTCGTCGTCCCGTCGGCCTGCTTGAACGCCTCGAAGATCACCAGCATCTTGCCCGCCGCGATCCCGATCCCGGTGTCCGTCACCGAGAAGGCGATCAGCTCCGCGTCCGCCTCCCGCAGCGACCCGGCCTCCAGCAACTGCGCCCGGATCGCCTCCGGCACGTCCGCCCCGGCGGGACGGATCACCAGCTCCACGGCCCCGGTGTCGGTGAACTTCACCGCGTTCGACAGCAGGTTGCGGAGCACCTGGAGCAGGCGCTGCTCGTCGGTGTGCAAGGTGGCGGGCAGCTCCGGGGAGACCCGGACCGAGAAGTCCAGGCCCTTCTCCGCCGTCAGCGGCCGGAAGGTCGCCTCCACGTAGTCCACCAGCTGGACCAGCGCGATCCGGGTCGGCGAGACGTCCATCTTCCCGGCCTCGACCTTCGACAGGTCCAGGATGTCGTTGATCAGCTGCAGCAGGTCCGAGCCCGCGCCGTGGATGGTCCGGGCGAACTCCACCTGCTTCGGCGAGAGGTTGCCGTCCGCGTTGTCGGCGAGCAGCTTGGCCAGGATCAGCAGCGAGTTGAGCGGAGTCCGCAGCTCGTGCGACATGTTCGCCAGGAACTCGGACTTGTAGCGCATCGAGACCGCGAGCTGCTCCGCGCGCTCCTCCAGGACCTGCCGGGCCTCCTCGATCTCGGTGTTCTTGACCTCGATGTCCCGGTTCTGCCGGGCCAGCAGCTCGGCCTTCTCCTCCAGCTCCGCGTTGGCGGCCTGGAGCGCCTTCTGCCGGTTCTCCAGCTCGTCGGAGCGCTCGCGCAACTGCTCGGTCATCTCCTGCGACTGCTTGAGCAGCATCTCCGTCTTGGAGTTGACGCTGATCGTGTTGACGCTGGTACCGATCATCTCGGCGATCTGGCTGAGGAAGTCCTTCTGGATCTGCGTGAACCCCGTGAAGGAGGCCAGCTCGATGACACCGAGCAGCTTCCCCTCGAACAGCACCGGCAGCACGATCACATGCGCCGGCGGCGCCTCTCCCAGCCCGGAGGAGATCTTCAGATAACCGGGCGGGGTGTTCTCGACGAGGATCGTCCGCTTCTCCTCGGCGACCGTCCCGATCAGCCCCTCCCCCGGCCGGAAGGAGGTCGGCATCTGCCCGCCCCCGTACGCGTAGCTCCCGCGCATCCGCAGCTCGTACGAGCCGTCCCTGTTGTTTTCCGTCCCGATCTCGGTGCTCCCCCCGGCCGGCAGCGCCAGGAAGAAGGCGCCGTGCTGCGCGGAGACCACCGGGGTCAGCTCGCTCATGATCAGCGAGGCCACGTCGTCCAGCTCCCGGCGGCCCTGCATCAGCGCGGAGATCCGGGCGAGGTTGCCCTTGAGCCAGTCCTGCTCCTCGTTGGCCAAGGTGGTGTCGCGCAGGTTGACGATCATCGTGTTGATGTTGTCCTGGAGGACCTGGATCTCGCCCGCCGCGTCCACGTCGACCTTCAGGCTCAGATCACCGCGGGTCACCGCCGTGGCCACCGCGGCGATCGCGCGCACCTGCCGGGTGAGGTTCCCGGCCATCTCGTTCACCGACTCGGTCAGGTCCCGCCAGGTGCCGTCGACGTCCCGGACCCGGGCCTGGCCGCCCAGGATGCCCTCCGTGCCCACCTCACGGGCCACCCGCGTCACCTGGTCGGCGAAGGAGGAGAGCTGGTCGACCATCGTGTTGATGGTCGTCTTCAGCTCCAGGATCTCCCCGCGGGCATCGATGTCGATCTTCTTGGTCATGTCGCCCTTGGCGATGGCGGTCGTGACCATGGCGATCTGCCGCACCTGACCGGTGAGGTTGGAGGCCATGAAGTTCACCGAGTCGGTGAGGTCCTTCCACGTCCCGGAGACCCCGGGCACGTGCGCCTGCCCGCCGAGCCGCCCCTCCGTCCCCACCTCCCGGGCCACGCGCGTCACCTCGTCCGCGAACGAGGAGAGCGTCTTGACCATCGTGTTGACGGTGTCGGCGAGCTGCGCGACCTCGCCGCGCGCCTCGACCGTCACCTTCTTCGTCAGATCCCCGTTGGCCACCGCCGCCGAGACCTGCGCGATCCCCCGCACCTGGGCCGTCAGATTGCCGGCCATGGTGTTGACGTTGTCGCTGAGGTCCTTCCAGATCCCGGTCACCCCGCGCACCCGGGCCTGGCCGCCGAGGATGCCCTCGGTCCCCACCTCGCGGGCCACCCGCGTCACCTGCTCCGCGAACGAGGACAACTGGTCGACCATCGTGTTCACGGTGGTGACGAGTTCGAGGATCTCGCCCTTCGCGTCGACGGTGATCTTCTTGGAGAGGTCGCCCATCGCGACGGCCGTGGTCACCTCCGCGATGTTGCGGACCTGCGAGGTCAGGTTGTTCGCCATGAAATTGACGGACTGGGTGAGGTCCTTCCAGGTGCCGGAGACACCCTTCACCTCCGCCTGCCCGCCGAGGATGCCCTCGGTACCGACCTCCCGGGCCACCCGCGTCACCTGCTCCGCGAAGTTCGAGAGCTGGTCGACCATCGTGTTGAGGGTGTTCTTCAGCTCCAGGATCTCGCCCCGCGCGTCCACGTCGATCTTCTGCGACAGATCACCGCGCGCCACCGCCGTGGCGACCTGCGCGATGTTGCGGACCTGCGAGGTCAGGTTCCCGGCCATGCCGTTCACGGAGTCCGTGAGGTCGCGCCACACCCCGGCCACCCCGGGCACCTGCGCCTGCCCGCCGAGCCGCCCCTCCGTCCCCACGTCCCGCGCCACCCGGGTCACCTGCTCCGCGAAGGCCGAGAGCTGGTCCACCATCGTGTTGATCGTGTTCTTCAGCTCCAGGATCTCGCCCCGCGCGTCCACGTCGATCTTCTGCGACAGATCACCGCGCGCCACCGCCGTCGTCACCTGGGCGATCTGACGGACCTGCGAGGTCAGGTTCCCGGCCATGAAATTGACGGAGTCGGTGAGCTCCTTCCAGGTACCGGAGACCCCCTCCACCCGTGCCTGCCCGCCGAGCCGCCCCTCCGTCCCCACGTCCCGCGCCATCCGCGTGACCTGGTCGGCGAAGGAGGACAACTGGTCGACCATCGTGTTCACGGTGTTCTTCAACTGGAGCATCTCGCCGGAGACGTCCACGGTGACCTTCTGCGACAGGTCACCGTTGGCCACCGCCGTCGTCACCTGCGCGATGTTGCGCACCTGCCCGGTCAGGTTGCGGAAGGCGGTGTTCACCGAGTCCGTGAGGTCCTTCCACGTCCCCGCCGCCCCCGGCACCTGCGCCTGACCACCCAGCTCGCCCTCGACCCCGACCTCACGGGCCACTCGCGTCACTTCCGCGCCGAAGGACTGGAGCTGGTCCACCATCGTGTTGACGGTGTTCTTCAACTCCAGCATCTCGCCGGCCACATCCACGGTGACCTTCTGCGACAGGTCACCGTTGGCCACCGCCGTCGTCACCTGCGCGATGTCCCGCACCTGCGTGGTGAGGTTGCGGAAGACCGTGTTCACCGAGTCCGTGAGGTCCTTCCACGTACCCGCCGCCCCCGGCACCTGCGCCTGACCACCCAGCAGCCCCTTCGCGCCGACCTCGCTCGCCACCCGCGTGACCTCGTCCGCGAAGGTCCGCAGCGTCTCGGTCATCTGGTTGATCGTCTCGGCCAGCTGCGCCACCTCGCCGCGCGCGCTCACCCGCACCTTCTGCGACAGGTCGCCATTGGCGACCGCCGTCGTGACCTGCGCGATCCCCCGCACCTGGGCCGTGAGGTTGCCCGCCATCGTATTGACGGAATCGGTGAGGTCCTTCCACACACCGGCGACCCCGGGCACCTGGGCCTGGCCCCCCAGCTCACCCTCCGTCCCCACCTCACGGGCGACCCGCGTCACCTCGGACGAGAACGAGGACAGCTGGTCGACCATCGTGTTCACGGTGTTCTTCAGCTGGAGCATCTCACCGGCCACGTGCACCGTGACCTTGCGCGACAGATCGCCCTTGGCCACCGCCGTCGTGACGAGAGCGATGTCACGCACCTGCGCGGTCAGCCGGTACGCCATGGTGTTGACGGAATCGGTCAGATCCTTCCAGGAACCCGACATTCCACGCACCTGGGCCTGACCACCGAGCTTGCCCTCGGTCCCCACCTCCAGCGCCACCCGCGTCACCTGGTCGGTGAACGCGGACAGTTGGTCGACCAGGTTGTTGACCGTACGCCCGACCCTCAGGAACTCCCCGCGCAGCGGGTGCCCGACCCCGTCGGCCGTCTGCGTCCGCAGCTCCATCCGCTGGTCGAGATCGCCCTCGGCGACCGCCGACAGCACCCGGCCGACCTCGGACACCGGCCGGGCCAGATCGTCCACCAGCTGGTTCGAGGCGTCGATGGCCGCCGCCCACGAACCCTCGCAGCCACCCGTTTCCAGCCGTTCACTCAGCTTGCCCTCGCGCCCGACCGTCCGCCGGACCCTGGAGAGCTCCCCGGTCAGGTGGAGATTGCGGTCGGCGACCTCGTTGTAGACGGCGGCGATCTCCGCCATCACCCCTTCGCCGGACACCGTCAGCCGCTTGCGGAAGTTCCCGTCCCGCATCGACACCAGCGCCGTGAGCAGCCGGTTCAGCGCGACGGTGTCGACTTCCGTCGTACCGTCACGCCGGGGCCGCCCGCCCTTCGCCCGCGTCCCCGTGCGCCGCACCGCTGCGCCAGACTCCACCGTGTCCCTCCCGAAAGGGTCGACCGCTGCTTCACCGGGCATACGAATTCTCCCAACCCGGCGCTCCAAGCCTGCCAGTGTTTCATCCCGGCCGAACCCGGCCATAACACTTCGGCACCATCGCACACCGGTCGTACCCTGCGGGTGGATTCCCCGACGACGGCACCAACCCGGCCATGAAGGTAAGTAACCTGGCATCCGATGTCCCACCGCGTCGAAGGAGAATCGTGATCACGGCACGGGCGGCTGCCAGTTTCGACCCCCTCGGGCGCTCGGTCGCCGCTGCCCGCGCGTTCGTCCGCGACACCCTCCAGGGCTGGGGCTTCGCGGACATCGTCGACGACGCCGTGGTCCTCACCAGCGAACTCGTCACCAACGCCGTCGTCCACGCCGGGACCCGCGCCGAAGTCCTCTGCCTGCGCACCCAGGGCGGCATCCGCGTCGAGGTCGCCGACCGCTACCCCGAGCGCGAACTCCCCCTGCGCTACCCCGGCGAACGCCCGTACGCCGACCCCGACCGCGAGTCCGGCCGCGGGCTGATGCTCTGCGCCGCCCTCGCCACCCGCTGGGGCGTCGAGTACACCGCCACCCACAAACACGTGTGGTTCCGGCTCGACCTCCCCGACCGGCCGGTCGGCACCCGCTCCTCGGGCCCCGTCGTCCCCGACCAGCTCCTGCCCCTGACCGACAGCCGCGTCCGCGTCGCCGTCGTACAGATCGACGCCACCGGCGCGGTCTGCGCCTGGAACGAGGACGCCGAGCACATCTTCGGCCACCCCGCCCAGAAAGCCGTGGGCCGCCCCCTCTCCGAACTCGCCGCCTGGCCCCAGACCCCCGGCACCGGCACCGGCATCGCCGAGGCCCTGCGCCTGTCCCGCTGGGAGGGCAGCTACGGCATCCGCGGCGCCGACGGCCGCGTGATCCCCGTCTACGCCTCCCACCTGCGGGTCCGCGACGCCCACGGCGAACCGTCCATCGTCTGCCTGCTGGTCCACGACGACGAGCGGGCCCTGCTCCAGACCCCGGCCCGGGTCCCCCTGGACGGCGGCCACCCCACCGAGACCCGGCCCGCGGACCCCTTCGAGGTCTTCATCGGCTCCCCCGCCCCCGACGACCTGGACGGCCTCCTCCAGCGCACCGTGGAACGCGCCCGCGACCTCCTCGACGCCGACGCCGCCTTCCTGCTGCTGGCCACCGACGACGAGACCGAGCTGGAGGTCCGCGCCACCACCGGCCTGCCCTCCGCCCGCCAGCGCTTCGCCCGCGTCCCCGTCGAGGCCGGCACCAACCGGTACGGCTCCGCCCGCATGCCCGCCGTCCACGACGACCTCGCCGCCGTGCCCGGAGCCGTCCCGCTCCTGGAGGCCACCGGCATGCGCTCCGTGATCACGGTCCCGCTCAAGGTCGAGGGCCGGCTCACCGGCTCCCTCGGTGTCGCCACCGAGATCCCCGGGCGCTACTCCAACGAAGAGGCCCTGCGCCTCCAGTTCGCCGCCGACCGCATCGCCCTCGCCGTCGAGTCCGCCCGCCTCGGCGAGCTGGAACGTCTGCGCCGCGGCTCCCTCTCCTTCCTCGTCGAGGCCTCCGACCTGCTGGCCGGCACCCTCGACCTGGACCAGACCCTGGCCCTCATGGCCCAGATGACGGTCCCGACCCTCGCCACCTGGTGCGCCGTCTACACCATCGCCGACCAGGCGTCCGACCCGTACCTGGCCTACGTCCTGCACGAGGACGAGGAACGGATCGACGGCCTGCGGGAGCTGCTCTCCCGGATCAGCCCGCCCGAACCGGTCCGCGGGAGCGGCGCCCGCCCCTGGTCCCAGGCGTCCCTCGCGGCCGGCGGCGAGACCGTCGCCCTGCCCCTGCTGGCCCGCAACCGCGTCATCGGCATGCTGACCCTCGGGAAGCCTTCGGAGGAACACTTCCGGCAGGAGATCCTCGAACTCGCCGAGGACCTCTCCCGCCGGGCGGCCCTGGCCCTCGACAACGCCCGCCTCTACTCCGAGCGCGCCGCGATCAGCCGCTCCCTCCAGCGGAGCCTGCTGCCGCCCAGCTCTCCGTCCATCCCCGGCATGGAGGTCGAGGTCATCTACCGCGCCGCCGGGGAGGGCAACGAGGTGGGCGGCGACTTCTACGACGTCTTCCCGATCCGCGACGGCGCGTACGGCTTCGCCATCGGCGACGTCTGCGGTACGGGCCCGGAGGCGGCGGCGGTGACCGGCCTCGCCCGGCACGCCTTGCGCCTGCTGGCCCGCGAGGGCCTCGGCGGCCCGGCGGTCCTCGAACGGCTCAACGCGGCCATCCTCGACGAGGGCGCCCGCAGCCGCTTCCTCACCCTCCTCTACGGCGAGCTGCACCCCCAGCCGGACGGCAGCGCCCTGATGAAGGTCGTCTGCGCCGGCCACCCGCTCCCCCTGCGCCTGAGCCCGGACGGCCGGGTCACCCCGGCCGCGGAACCGCAGCCGCTGCTGGGCGTCATGGAGGACCTCGAACTCTACGAACAGAGCCTCACCCTGGACCCGGGCGATGTCCTCCTCTGTGTCACGGACGGCGTGACCGAACGCCGCGAGGGCACCCGCATGCTCGGCGACGACGGCCTCACCGAGGTCCTCACCACCTGTACGGGCCTCACGGCCGGCGCGGTCGCCTCCCGCATCCTGCGCGCCGTGGAACGCTTCGCCCCGGAGCCCCCCTCGGACGACATGGCCATCCTCGCCTTCCGCGTCCCCCAGCCCCGCGAAGCCTTCTGACCGTCCCCTCAGGCCCCTGCTTCCCCTTTTCTGTCTGTCCAGGTTCGGAGCCCGGACAGACAGAAAGAGAAAACGTAAGGAAACGCAAAAAGGCCCCCACCAGATGGTGGGGGCCTTTCTCTTTGAGCCCTTTAACGGAATCGAACCGTTGACCTTCTCCTTACCATGGAGACGCTCTACCGACTGAGCTAAAAGGGCGGGTTGTTCGGCGGCGTCCTACTCTCCCACAGGGTCCCCCCTGCAGTACCATCGGCTCTGAAAGGCTTAGCTTCCGGGTTCGGAATGTAACCGGGCGT